>CAMCNQ010000090.1 GCA_945875955.1 Limnohabitans sp. Rim8
CGCCAACGCCGCATGCTGCAACCCGGCTTCACGCCCAAGCGGGTGGCGGGTTATGCCGCACTGATGGCTTCTGCGGCCCATGACGCATTCCACGCATTGGCGCAGCGCCCAGATCATGACAGCGTGGACATGGACGACTTCATGACGGATATGACGCTGGACGTGATTTTGCGGGCGCTCTTCGGCGCACACGAGGTCAACGTTGCCCGGCCTATCTCCGAGGCCATCCAGACCTTGAGCCATTCGGGTTTCGAGGAGATGTTCAAACCGTTTTCTTGGCCGCTATGGATGCCATTGCCTTCGGTGCGCAAAGTGCGCCATGCCAAACAAACGCTGGACCGCGTGATACAGCATCACATTCAGGCCCAGCCCTCCATGGACCGGCACGATGAAGAAGACCTGCTGACCATGTTGCGACAAGCCCGCGACCCCGAGCACCCCGATCAAGGCCTGAGCGTACAAGAGCTGCACGACCAAACCATGGTGATGTTTCAGGCCGGCCATGAGACCACGGCCACCGCCATGACTTGGTGGAGCGGACTGGTGGCACGCCACCCCGAAGTGGCCAAACGTATCCACGCCGAAGTTGACACAGTGCTCCAAGGCGAGACCCCAACACCTGCCAGCTTGCAGCAACTGCCGTGGTTGCACGCGAGTCTTAAGGAAGCCCTGAGGCTGTACCCTCCTGCAGCTATTGTGTTTACCCGCCGGGCATGTCAGGATGTGAAGCTGGGGCCATGGACCTTGCCCAAAGGCCATCTGATGGCGTTCACGCCCTATGTCATCCACCGAGATGCGCGTTGGTTCGAGTCACCCGATGCATTTCAACCGGAGCGCTTTTTGCCCGGTGCGCCTGAGATCCCTCGTGGTGCATGGATGCCCTTTGGCACCGGCCCCCGGGTCTGCATCGGTCAGCATTTCGCCATGCTTGAAATGGGTCTGATCGCGGCCATGCTGATGCAGCATTTCAGACTGGAGTGGCCCGAAGGTGATCTGGCGGTGACTTTGCGGCCTGCGCAAGCCATGCGGCTAAAACTGCATCCAAGGACCGCCATCGCACCCCCACAGATCGCTTGAGCCGCTTATTGGTAGTGCCCCCGACAGGCGATCACCGTCAACTCCACATCGTCTACGGCATAGACCAATCGATGCACGTCGTCGATGCGCCGCGACCAGTAGCCAGACAAATTGCCCAGCAGCGGCTCGGGCTTGCCGATACCGTCAAAAGGATCGCGCCGAGCTGCGTCGATCAGCAAGTTGATGCGCTTGAGCGTCTTTTTGTCCTGCCCCTGCCAATGCAAATAATCGACCCAGGCATGCGAGGTGAACGCAATACCCCGGCTCATGGGGTGAGCAGTTCACGGCGCTTGGCTTTGCCGGCTTTGTGTTCGGCAATGGATGCCGCCAAGTGCGCTGCGTTGGCCGGACTGGACAGCAGGTACAGGGTTTCAGCCATGCTTTGGTAATGCGCCATGGACATGACCACTGCGTCACCGCCATCACGGCGGGTGATGATGGTGATGTCGGCGTCGTCTTCCACGCCGTCTAGCACTGACTTCAGCCCGTTACGCGCTTCGGAATAGCTGATGATTCGCATGGCTTTAACTTGTTCAATATATTGGACAAGTATTGTAACTTTTTAACCTGCCAACTGCAATCATCACTGAAGTACATTCGCCATGCTGCACAGGTCAGGCGGCGATCACAGTCAGCAAAGTCTGACCGTTCGCCACCAGCTTCTCGCCCTCTGCATCCACAGCGAACAAATCACAGCTGGTGAAAATCTGCGTCTTACCGGGTTTGACCACCCGCGCCCTTGCAATGAACTGATGACCCACAGCGGGGCGCAAGCAGTTGACCGAAAAATTCGCGGCCAGCAAATTCGGCCCCGCCACGGTGCCAGCCGCGAAGCCACACGCGGTGTCGATCAAGGTGCCGATCAAGCCTGCATGCAAATAACCCGAGTACTGCCCGACCTCTGCACGCCAGGGCATCTGGATTTCGACAAAGCCGGGTTCGGCCACTGTGACCTCAATGCCGCACCAGCGGTTGAACTCGGCCATGGCGTTGATTTTTTTCAGCATCTCCAATGGGCTCATGGTTTTCTCCTGGCTTGGGTTTTGAACCACCCGATGTGGTCCATCAGTTGTTAACGAAGTGCTTGTTGCTCGTTCATGAGCTGGTCGATCTCGGCCACACGCGCCAAGATGGCCTCGATCATGTCTTGCGCCGACAACTTGCCCGCGTTGAAGCGCGGCAAATACTCGGCAATAAAGGGCAGCGAGAAACCCATCTCCCGAGACATGGCGATGAAGATGACATGCTTGACGGCTTTTTCGTTGTACTCGCGGTAGCCGTTGGGCAATCGCTGGCTTTCAATCAGGCCGTCGGCCTCGTACCGCCGCAATCGGTGCACCGACACCTGGGTCTTGGCTGAAAGTTCTGAAATGCGCATGAATTCAGTCTAGCAAGGCTCGCACTGCGCGAGGCTTATGCTCTTTGACGCATGGGCGACATTGGCAACAGCGTGCGGGTGGTCGAGCAGGGCGAGGACATGATCCGCGTGGCCGACCACTTCATCGACATGAGGCCTGAGCCAACCTCTTGGCCGGTCAGACCCAGCGCCAGGCCCCGTACAAAACGCCAAGCGCCAATACGCCCATGCCCCACAGCAACAGCCGTGTGCGCAAGCGCAGCACTTCTACCGCGCTGACCAATTGGGCGTTTTGCTCTGCCAGCGCAGCCAGGGTCTCGGCCAATTTCGCTTGCGTCTGGGCGTGTTGGTCAAGTTGCACTTGGGCCGCCACCAGTCGGTTTTTAAGTTCCCCCAAACTGGGCAATGGCTCGCCCGCCAAATCCACCGCCGTTTCCGTGCTGGGCACCGGCTCGGTCTTTTGGCGGTCCATCAATTTGCGCGCCGCTTTGAGCACCGTGGGGGCGTGTTCCATCACGTCGCCCCACGGAATGACTTTGAGCGCCGTCAACCAGGGAATGGCCATGCTGTTTTCCTTAACTGCGTCCAAGGGACAAGAGGCTCCACCTTACACACTCTGACCACGCCTGGGCCGAATGCACCCCGCATTGGCCGGACTTTGGTGCCAAAACCGCGGTACCAAACAGCCCAGCGGGCCTTCCGCGGTTTTTGCACAGGGCGAGGGGCTTGATCTGCATCAAGAACTGGGCTTGCGTTCACCAAAGCGGCATTGAAGGCCGCCACAATCGGCTGTTTTGCAGGGACCACAAGATGAACACGCCGCGCAGCCATTACGACATCGCCAGTCAGGTTTTCCACTGGCTCACGGCAATGGCCGTGCTCACCGCCTTCATTTTGGGGCCAGAGCACTTTGGCCGCGCCATGCGCCAAGGCATGGACCCGGCCACCCACTGGGACATCGTGCTGCATGAGTCCTTAGGACTCTTGGCCATGGCCCTGAGCGTGCTGCGTTTGGTGTGGTGGGTGCTGCGCCCAGCCAAACCCCGGTTTGACATGCCCGACTGGATGCAAAAAGCCAGCCAAGCCACCCACGGCTTGCTGTGGGTGCTACTGCTGGCCGTGCCCTTGAGCGCCTTGCTGGCCTTGGGTGGCAAAGGCCATCCGCTGACCCTGTTGGGTGGACTGCGCATCGACGACATGCCTTGGATCACCCACTCCGCCTTGGTCGAACTCACCGACTGGGGCGATATGCACAGCTTGCTGGGCGACGCCATCCTGTGGCTGTCGGGCCTGCATGCGGTGGCTGCGATTTTTCACCACTTTGTGCTCAAAGACGGGGTGCTGCGCTCCATGCTGCCCGCGCGCAAGAAAGCCAATTAAGGGCTAACGGGCAGGTTATTGCCGATCAGAAGGGTCGCAGGCGATACACCCAGAAATTCACGGCCAGCAACGCCAAGTTGACCTCCTGTAGGCGCTTGCCTGCAAGCGAATGGTTGAGACCCTCAGGCACCCCCAAGCCAGCAGGCTGGCTTGTGCGGCGCATGCCAGCGCGGCAGCCAGCAAAGTTCCGTACGACTTGCATGTAAAAAACCAGCAACTGTCCCGCCTCGGCGCGACAAGGCTGAACTGGCGCTGCGCCACATGCGATAGGCTCAGTGCCCCGCGTGGTGTACAAACCATCTTCATATGGAGCGCACCATGACCGAACACCAAAACCCTTTAGCCACCCCTTTGCCCATGACCGACCTGGCTGCCATTGGCCTGTGCCCTGAGCGCACGCAGGCCCTGATGGCGGTGCTGCGGCGCGAAGTGGCCAGTGGCCGTTTGCCGGGCGCGGTGGCCATGGTGGCCCGGCATGGCCAAGTCGGCCTGCTCGAAGCCGTGGGCCAGCAAGACCCGAGCAAGGGCACGCCCATGCAGACCGACAGCATTTTTCGCATTTATTCCATGACCAAGCCGCTGGTCTCGGTGGCGGTGATGATGCTGGTTGAGCGCGGTTTGTTGCTGCTGAGCGACCCGGTCAGCCGTTGGTTGCCCGAATACGCAAGCCCCAAGGTGGCCACGGCCGATGGCCTGGTGCCAGCACGCAACCCGGCCACCGTGCACGACTTGCTGCGCCACACGGCGGGTCTGACCTATGAGTTTTTAGGGTCTTCTTCAGTGCAGCAGCAGTACAACCAGGTCCAGATTGCTTCGCGCGAACGCAGCAACGCCGAGTTTTCTCAGACCCTGGCCTCGCTGCCGCTGCAGTTCCAGCCCGGCAGCGTGTGGGCCTACAGCCGCGCCACCGATGTGCTGGGCCGCTTGGTTGAAGTGGTCAGCGGGCAAGGCCTGGGCGCGTTTTTACAAGCAGAAATTTTGGGCCCCTTGGGCATGGTGGACACCGGCTTTGCCGTGCCACCCGAACACCACCACCGCATCGCCGAGCCGTTTGCGCACGACCCCGACGGCGGCGTGCCCATGCCCGTGATCGACCCTCGCCAGGTGCCTGCCATGCAAGGCGGCGGCGGCGGCCTGATGTCCACCGTGCATGACTACACCCGCTTTTTGCAATGCCTGCGCAACAAGGGCGCGTTGAACGGCGTGCGCCTGCTGGGGCCGCACACATTGGCTTTCATGACCGCCGACCACCTGGGCAGCATCCCTGCTGAGGGCAGCTTGCTGCCGCCGGGCCATGGCTTTGGGCTGGGCTTTGCGGTGCGCACCCATTTGGGCCTGTCGAATGTGCCGGGCTCGGTGGGCTTGTATTACTGGGGCGGCATCGCAGGCACCACATTTTTTATCGATCCTGCGCTCGACCTTTACGCCATGCTGCTGATCCAAGCGCCCAACCAGCGCGATTACTATAGGCCCCTGTTCCGCGACTTGGTCTACGCGGCATTGCTTTAAACAAGTTTCAAAACCTGGAGTTTCCACCATGCCTCAAACCGGCCTCATGATGAACCGCCCGCTGCTGATTTCGGGCATCCTCGAACATGGCGCGGCCCAGCACGGAGACCAAGAAATCGTTTCGCGCGAGACGCACGGCCCGCTGCACCGCTACACCTATGCCGATGCCGCGCACCGTGCCCGTCAATTGGCCAATGCCTTGGCCCAACGGGGTCTGCAAGCGGGCAGTGCGGTGGGCTCCATCGCCTGGAACAACCACCGCCACCTGGAGGCGTATTTCGCGGTTTCGGGCAGCGGCATGGTCATGCACACCTGCAACCCGCGCCTGCACCCGCAACAGCTGATTTACGTGATCAACCACGCCGAAGATGAAGTGGTGCTGTTTGACGCCAGCTTCGCGCCACTGGTCAAAGGCATTGCCGCGCATTGCCCCAAGGTGCGCGCTTGGGTATGCCTGGCTGATGCCACCAACACCCCGACCATCGACGGTGTCAGCGTGCTCAACTACGAAGACCTGATCGCCCAGCAAAGCCCTGCGTTTGTCTGGCCCGATTTGGACGAAGCCACCGGTGCGGCGCTGTGCTACACCTCGGGCACCACCGGCAACCCCAAGGGCGTGTTGTATTCACACCGCGCCATCGTGCTGGACGCCACCACCGCCTGCATGCCCGATGTGCTGGGCCTGTCCAAGCAAGAGACCATCTTGCCCGTGGTGCCCATGTTCCATGTCAACGCCTGGTGCATCCCCTATGCCGCGCTGCTGGCAGGCGCCAAGTTGGTCTTGCCCGGCCCCAAGCTCGACGGCCCGAATTTGTTCGAGTTGATGGACACCGAGCAGGTCACCATCAGCGCAGGCGTGCCCACCATCTGGATAGGCCTGATCCAGCACGTCGAACAAAACAACTTGCGCTTTGCCCACATGAAGCGCACCTGCGTGGGCGGCTCGGCCATGCCCATGGCGCTGATCGCCAAGTTCATGGACAACTACGGCGTGGAAGTGCGCCACGGCTGGGGCATGACCGAGACCACCGCCGTGGCCACCATGAGCAGCTTGAGCCGCGCCGACCGCCAAAAACCGGCCGCGGAGCAGCACGCCATTGTGGCCAAGCAAGGCAAAGCGGTGTCGGGCATTGAGATCAAGGTCGTCGATGAAAACGGCCTCACCCTGCCGCGCGACGGCAGCTCGCAAGGCGAGTTGATGGTCCGGGGCCAGTGGATTGTTGAGCGTTATTTCAAAGCCGAGGAAACCGCCTTGGTGAATGGCTGGTTCCCCACTGGAGACATTGCCACCATTGACGCACACGGCACCATGCAAATTCGCGACCGCACCAAGGACGTGATCAAGACCGGCGGCGAATGGATCAGCTCCATCGACTTGGAAAACGCCGCCATGGGTCATCCCGCCGTGGCCATGGCGGCCGTGATTGGCGTCAAACACCCCAAGTGGGACGAGCGCCCCCTGCTGTTCATCGTGTGCAAGCCTGGCGAAAGCGTGGAAAAACAAGCCATCCTCGACTTTTTGGCCACCCAAGTCGCCAAATGGTGGGTGCCTGACGACGTGGTCTTCCTCGCCTCTTTGCCGGTTGGTGGCACGGGCAAAGTGCAAAAGAACGACCTGCGCAAAGACTACGGCGGCGTGTTCAGCTGATCATCCTCAGCCCATCACGCCTTGGCGCTGGGTCGCTCGTTCATGCGGTCGCGCCAGGCCTGCAAAGCGTGCATGCCCTCGTCACCGGGCACAAACTTCATCAAGCCGCGGGCAAACTCCAGCGCGCAAAAGGCGGTGATGTCGGCAATCGTCAAACGCTGGCCGGCGATAAAAGGCTGGCTTTGCAGGCGCTGGTCAAACCAACGGGCCACCTCGCGCACCTTCTCGGCTTGCGAGCGGCCAAACTCGGGGAACTGCGGTTTTTCTAAAGCCGCCAAGCCCGGGTGGCTGTGGCGAATCGCGTTGGCAATGCCGCCCAACAAATACAACTCCACCTGCCGGTCGGCCATCTCAATAAAGCCCCGTTCGTCGCCGTCGACGCCCATCAGATTGGGCTCGGGGTAGCGGCCTTCCAGCAAAGTGCAAATCGCCCGCGTCTCGGTGATCACCCGGCCATCGTCCAACTCCAACGCAGGCACTTTGGCCAGTGGGCTTTTGGCCAGGTATTCGGGCTGGCGGTGCTCGCCGCCGTTCAAGTCCATGTTGACCATCTCGATGCCGGTGATGTTTTTTTCGCTCAAAAACATCCGCACCCGACGGGGGCTAGGCGCGCGGTGGGCGGTGTAGAGCTTCATGGTGAGTCCTTGTTTTGGCGAGGGCATGAGCAGGTTTGCTCGCTGTTTCGCAGAGACTAGCACCCGCTTGATTTCAGTCATGCCCCGCAGATGACAGGTGGCGCTCACAGCCGCAGCTACAGACACCCGGGCGACAGCAAGTCACAGGCAGGACAGCACACGGTCGCGCCAAGCCTTCCAATGACCGAATGACCTTCATCTTCACCATTTTTCTAAAGACCTTGGGCCCATGAATTTCGACATTTCACCCGACATTGCGGACCTGCGAGAACGCACGCGGCAGTTCATTGCAGAACAGGTCATTCCCCTTGAAGGCGACCCGCGCCACGGCCCGCACGGCCCTTCCAAAGCCCTGCGCGATGAACTGATTGGCCGCGCACGTGCTGCAGGCTTGCTCACGCCACACGCCTCGCTCGAGATGGGTGGGCTGGGCCTGAGCCACATCGCCAAAGCCGTGGTGTTTGAAGAAGCCGGTTACTCCAACCTGGGGCCCACGACACTCAACATCCACGCGCCCGACGAAGGCAACATCCACCTGATGGAAGAAGTGGCCAGCCCTGCCCAAAAAGAACGCTGGCTGCGTCCGCAGGTCGCTGGCCTCACCCGCTCGTGCTTTGCCATGACCGAACCCGCCCCAGGCGCAGGGGCCGACCCGTCCATGCTCACCACCGTCGCTGTGAAAGACGGCGGCGACTACCTCATCAGTGGCGGCAAATGGTTCATCACCGGGGCCGAAGGGGCCGACTACGCCATCGTCATGGCGCGCATGGAAGACGGCACGGCCACCATGTTTTTGACCGACATGGACCAGCCCGGCATCCGGCTGGAGCGCAGCATGGACGCCATGGACAGCTGCTTTACTGGCGGCCACGGCGTGCTGTGTTTTGACCAACTGCGCGTGCCCGCCCACCAGGTGCTGGGCGAAGTGGGCCAAGGCTTTCGCTACGCCCAGATTCGACTCGCCCCGGCACGCCTGACCCACTGCATGCGCTGGCTGGGCCAAGCACGGCGCGCCCACGACATCGCGCTGGACTACGCCAGCCGCCGACACGCCTTTGGCAAACCGCTGGCCGAACACGAAGGCGTGGGCTTCATGCTGGCCGACAACGACATCGACCTGCACACCGCCCGCCTGCACATCTGGCACACCGCCTGGCTGCTCGACCAAGGCCAAAAAGGCGGCTTTGAATCCAGCCGCGCCAAGGTCGCCTGCTCAGAAGCCGAATGGCGCGTGGTGGACCGCTGCGTGCAGATTTTGGGCGGCCAAGGCGTGACGGCCGAAACCCCGGTGATGCGCATCTTCATGGACATGCGCGCCTTTCGCATCTACGACGGCCCCAGCGAAGTGCACCGCTGGAGCATGGCGCGCAAACTGGTATACAAGGCGCAGCAGGCGGTGAAGGCGGCACAGGGGTGAAGGCCGTTGACCTTTAGGCCTTGGCCGCTTCCAAGGTGTCCCGCGTCTGCATCGCCACGGTGCGGGCCGCTTGCGCGAAGTCATCCCCACCCGACGCATAAAGCACAGCCCGTGACGAGCTGACGATGACCGATCCGGCGCTGGTGCCGTCGGGGTTGGCGCGCCAGCCGGCTTTGACGGTGGCGACCGCATCGCCGCCCTGTGCGCCCACACCGGGGATCAACAGGGGCAATGTGGGGGCCAAGGCGCGCACACGCTCGATCTCGGCGGGGTAGGTGGCCCCCACCACCAAACCCAGTTGGCCGTTCAGGTTCCAAGGGCCTTGGGCCAGTTGGGCAATGTGTTCGTACATCAAAGGCTGGCCTTCAACGGAGGCGAGGCGCTGGTTTTGCAAGTCGTCGCCGCCGGGGTTGGAGGTGCGGCACAGCAAAAAAGCGCCTTTGCCTTGGTACTTCAAATAGGGCGCCACCGAGTCCCAGCCCATGAAGGGCGAGAGGGTCACGGCGTCGGCGCCGTAGCGTTCAAATGCTTCAATGGCGTATTGCTCGGCGGTGCTGCCGATGTCGCCGCGCTTGGCGTCGAGGATGATGGGCACTTGGGGCGCGACGCGGCGCATGTGTTCCATCAGGCGCTCCAATTGGCCTTCGGCGCGGTGCGCTGCAAAGTAGGCGATTTGGGGTTTGAAGCAGCTGACCAGGTCGGCAGTGGCATCCACGATGGCCGCGCAAAAGTCGTAGATTTTGTTGGAATCGCCCTTGTAGCGCGTTGGGAACTTGGTGGGTTCGGGGTCCAGGCCCACGCAGAGCATGGAGCCGTTTTGGCGCTCGGCGGCGCGCAGCATGTCGAGGAAGGTCATGGGGTGATTTTAAGGCGCACCCCGCCGCACCGGTTTCAAGTCGTGGCCAGCAGATCGGTCGGCAAGTTCAGGATGAAGTCGTTGAGGCTTTTGGCATCGCGCCCAGGCCGCATGTGGTTGCGCATGGCCAGCACGGCGGACTCGGCATCGCGTGCTTTGAGGGCTTGCACGATCGATTCATGCTGCTCAAACGAGGCCTGCAAACGGCCCAGCGCGCCAAAGGCATGCCGCCGGTAAACCCCGGTGCGAAAGCGGATGCGCAAAACCTCTTGGCGCAAAAAGGGGTTGCGTGTGCCCTGGTAAATCAGCTCGTGAAACTCAAGGTTGCCCTTTTGCCAGCCTTGCAAGTCTTCGGCAGCGACCACCGCACGGCTGTCTTCGTGCAAATCAAACAGGCGTTGCAAATCCTCTGGCCCCATGCGCTCGCAGGCCAGGCGAACGGCCACGGCCTCCAACTCGGCCAACAACTCCCACAGGCTGAGCAGTTGCTGCAGGTTCATCTTGGCCACGGTGCTGCCGCCCCTTGGCATGTTGCTGACCCAGCCTTGGGCTTGCAGCTTGATCAGGGCTTCGCGTATGGGCGTTTTGGAGACCCCAAAACGCTCGGACAAGCCCCCTTCATCAATGG
>CAMCNQ010000091.1 GCA_945875955.1 Limnohabitans sp. Rim8
CGCAGCGAAGCGCCCGATGCGATTTTGGCGGCCATGCAAACCGGCTTGCGCCACCCGGCGCAAGCCCATATCCAGGCAGACCGTGCTTTGGCCATTGCCCAAGCGATACAGCAAGCCGATGCGCGAGATGTGGTCTTGCTGGCGGGCAAAGGGCATGAAACCACCCAAGATATCGCGGGTGTGCGTTACCCCTTTTCAGATGCCACGCATGCGGAGCAGGCCTTGCACATGCGTGCCCAGCAAAACCAGGGTGCAGCAGCATGAGCGCGATGCAACTGAATTTGGCCTTGGCCAAGACATGGCTGAGCCAGGCCCAGGGCCTGAATCTGCAGGCTGTGGTGGCCGATCGTGTCCACACAGACAGCCGCAGCTTGCAGCCAGGCGATCTGTTTGTGGCTTTGCGTGGCGAACGCTTTGATGGCAACCAGTTCATGGCCCAAGCCAAGGCGCAGGGCGCTGTGGGCGTGGTGTGTGAGCCTGAAGGCCAAGCCCTGGCGCTGGCCCATGGCCTGCCTGCCTTGGTCGTGCCCGATGCGCGCTTGGCCTTGGGCGAGTTGGCCGCCCACTGGCGCGCCCAGTTTTCATTGGTGATGGTGGCGGTCACCGGCAGCAATGGCAAAACCACGGTGACGCAGATGGTCGCCTCGATTTTGCGTGCCCATGCGGGCCCTGATGCCATGTCAACGCAAGGCAACTTCAACAACGACATCGGCCTGCCACTGACCTTGCTGAACTTGCGTGCCCACCACCGGTTTGCCGTGGTCGAACTGGGCATGAACCACCCGGGTGAAATCGCCTATTTGGCGCGCCTGGCCAAGCCCGGCGTGGCCTTGGTCAACAACGCACAACGCGAACACCAAGAGTTCATGCTGACGGTGCAGGCGGTGGCCGAAGAAAACGGCGCTGTCTTGCAGGCTTTGCCACAAAGTGGCGTGGCGGTGTTTCCTGCCGACGAGGCATTCACCCCCGTGTGGCAGGCCTTGGCGGGGCCGCGTGCACAAAGCACTTTCAGCTTGTCAAGCCAAGAAGCCGCTGCGTCGGTGCAAGCCACAGGGGTGGAGTGGCTTGACGGTGCATGGCGCTTTGGCTTGAAAACCAATGTGGGCAATGCGCTGATTTGTCTGCGCATTGCCGGGCGGCACAACGTGAAAAATGCCTTGGCCGCCAGCGCGTGTGCATTGGCTGCAGGTTTACCGCTTGCTGCCGTTGTGCAGGGCCTGCAGGCCTTCGAGCCGGTCAAAGGCCGCTCAGGGGCCCTGTCACTGACCACCCAGGCCGGGCCAATGACCGTGGTGGACGACACCTACAACGCCAACCCGGACTCGGTGCGTGCGGCCATCGATGTGTTGGCTGAATTGCCGGCTCCCCGCTTGATGGTGTTGGGCGACATGGGCGAAGTGGGCGACCAAGGCCCGCAATTTCACGCCGAAGTGGGTGGCTATGCCGCCCAACGTGGCATTGACGCCCTGTACACCTTGGGAGAAATGAGCACACATGCCGCGCAGGCCTTTGGCCAGGGTCGGCATTTTCAAGACCTGCAAGCGCTGCTGCAGGTGCTGATGCAAAGCGCGGTCAATTTCAAAAGTGTGGTGGTCAAAGGCTCGCGCTTCATGAAGATGGAGCAAGTGGTGCAGGCCTTGCAAGGGCAATACGCCGACCCGCCAACAGCCAACAACAACAAAGGGGAGGCCCATGCTGCTTAGCTTGGCGCAATGGCTGCAAAGTTTGTCTCCGGAATGGGGCTTCTTGCGGGTTTTTCAATACATCACCTTCAGGGCGGTGATGGCCGCCATGACGGCTTTGCTGATCGGCCTTGCCGCCGGGCCGTTTGTGATCCGCCGCCTGACGGCGCTCAAAATTGGCCAGCCCATTCGCGGCTACGGCATGGAGTCGCACCTGTCCAAAAGTGGCACCCCCACCATGGGCGGCGTGTTGATTTTGTTGTCGATTGCCATCTCCACTTTGCTGTGGTTTGACCTGTCCAACCGCTTTGTGTGGATTGTGCTGGTCGTGACTCTGGGCTTTGGCGGCATTGGCTGGGTCGATGACTGGCGCAAAGTGGTCAACAAAGACCCTGAGGGCATGCGGTCCAGAGAAAAGTATTTCTGGCAATCGGTGATTGGGCTGCTGGCCGCGCTGTACCTGGTGTTCAGCATTTCCGAAGTCTCCAACATGCGCGTGATGGATTTGTTTGTCAAATGGGTGATCTCGGGCTTTGACGTGAGCTTGCCGCCCAAGGCGGGTTTGCAGGTGCCGTTTTTCAAAGAGATCAATTACCCCCTGGGGGTTTTGGGTTTTGTGCTGCTCACCTACCTGGTGATTGTGGGGTCGAGCAACGCGGTGAATTTGACCGATGGCCTGGACGGCTTGGCCATCATGCCGGTGGTGATGGTGGGCTCGGCCCTGGGGGTGTTTGCCTATGTCACCGGCAGTTCGGTGTATTCCAAATACCTGTTCTTTCCGCACATTCCGGGTTCGGGGGAGTTGATGATTTTTTGCGCCGCCATGGCCGGCTCAGGGCTGGCCTTTTTGTGGTTCAACACCCACCCCGCTCAAGTGTTCATGGGCGATGTGGGGGCATTGGCCTTGGGCGCGGCTTTGGGCACGATTGCGGTGATTGTTCGGCAAGAAATCGTGCTGGCCATCATGGGGGGCATCTTTGTGGTGGAGGCCTTGTCGGTGATGGCGCAGGTGGCGTACTTCAAATACACCAAGAAAAAATTCGGCGAAGGCCGCCGCATCTTGAAGATGGCGCCCTTGCATCACCATTTCGAAAAGAGCGGCTGGAAAGAAACCCAAGTGGTGGTGCGGTTTTGGATCATCACCATGCTGCTGTGTTTGGTCGGCCTGTCGACCTTGAAGCTGAGGTAGGCCATGCAGCTGCAAGCGCAACACGTTCTGATCCTGGGCTTGGGTGCATCGGGTCTGGCCATGGCCAGGTGGTGCGCTTTGGCGGGTGCAGACGTGACGGTGGCCGACACCAGGCAAAACCCACCGCAGTTGCAAACGCTGCGAGCCGAATGGCCACAGGTGCGCTTTGTGGCAGGCCCATTTGCGGCCAGTTTGGTGCAAGGCACATCGGTGCGGGCGGTGTTTCGCAGCCCGGGTTTAGCGCCTGAAGTGGTGGCCCCGGTGGTCCAGGCCGCACACGCCATGGGCCTGTGGCAAGGCGGTGAGCTGAGCTTGTTTGCAGCGGGCCTGGCAGAACTCAAAAGCCGCTGGGGCTACAGCCCGCAGCTGCTGGCGATCACCGGCACCAACGGCAAAACCACGGTCACATCACTCACCGGTCAATTGGTGGCGCGTGCAGGCAAGCGTGTGAAAGTGGCGGGCAACATCGGCCCCACCTTGTTGGATACTTTGTCGCAGGCCATGGCGCAGGCGCAAACCGAGGTAGAACGTCAAGCGACGCAAGCGCTTCTTGACACACCCCAGGCGTGCAAGGGCGCGTCCCATGGTGGCGCACTGGAAACGCAAACGGCGCAAACGCCGACACCGCAAGGCGATGCCGATGCCCAGACCACGCGGGACAACTGCGATGAGGCCGAGAGCGATGCGCCGCAACTGGCAGACCAGGGCGACACCCTCCTCATGCCCCTGCAAGCGCCTGCACCCGTGGTGTTGACGCCCATGGCGCGGGCTTTGCCTGAAGTGTGGGTGCTGGAGTTGTCGAGCTTTCAGCTGGACAGCAGCAGCGATTTTGAGCCCACGGCGGCAACGGTGTTGAACCTGTCCCAAGACCATTTGGATTGGCACACCAGCATGGCCGACTATGCAGCGGCCAAGGCCAAGATTTTTGGCGCGCAGGCCTTGATGGTGCTGAACCGAGAAGACCCGCAAGTCATGGCCATGCGGCCAGCGCCCGTGCGGGTGAAACTGCAAAAGCCTCTGGAGCGAGACTGCCTGACTTTTGGCGGTGACATGCCCAAGCGCCATGGTGATTTTGGCATTGAAGTGGTCAACGGCATGGCCTGGTTGGTGCGTGCGCTTGAGGCCGATGAAACCCGCCGTCGCCGCAAAGAGGAGGCGCAAGAGGTGCACATCCAGCGCCTGATTCCTGCAGATGCCTTGCGCATTCGCGGACGCCACAACGCGGTCAATGCTTTGGCTGCCTTGGCCTTGGCTTGCAGTGCCGGTTGTGCTCTGGGCCCCATGCTGTATGGGCTGCGCGAGTACCAAGGCGAGCCGCACCGGGTGCAGGCTTTGGCCATCGTCAGCGAGGTGGAGTATTTCGATGACAGCAAGGGCACCAATGTGGGGGCCACTGTGGCCGCCTTGCACGGTCTTGGCGCAGAGCGCCAGGTGGTGGTGATTTTGGGCGGCGATGGCAAGGGGCAAGATTTCTCACCCCTGCTGGAGCCGGTCAGCCGCTTTGTCAGGGGCGTTGTTTTGATCGGGCGTGACGGGCCTTTGATCGCGCAAGTGCTGGCTGCAAGTGGCGTGCCCATGTCCCAAGCATCGGACATGGCCGATGCCGTGGCCAAGGCCACTGCCTTGGCGCAAAGCGGCGATGCGGTGCTGATGTCACCGGCTTGCGCCAGCTTCGACATGTTCGACAGCTATGTGCACAGGGCGGCGGTTTTTGCCCAGGCCGTGACCGAGTTGGCGCAAGCCGCCGGTCTTGTCGTGGAGGGCCATTCGTGAACGCCAAGCTGAGTCTTTCACAAAGCCTGTCTGGTCTGGTCTCCCGCTTGAGCGCGGGCCGCATGCGAATGGGCAAGACGGATGAGGGCCATGTGTTGCCGGTGGATTTGGGAAGCTACGACTACGCACGCCAGTCACAGGGCGCCACCACCCGCATCCAAAGCGTGGACCAGGCCTTGGTTTGGGTGGTGGTGGCTTTGCTGATGTGGGGCATGGTGATGGTGTACTCCGCCTCGATTGCAATGCCAGACAACCCCCGCTTTGAGCGCTATTCGCAGACCCATTTTCTGATTCGCCATGTGATTTCTATACTGGCTGGCAGCGTCATGGCCTTGCTGGCGTTTCAGGTACCCACCCAGACTTGGGAAAAAATGGCCAGGCCGTTGTTTGTTTTTGCCTTGGTGCTGTTGGTCCTGGTCTTGATCCCTTTCATCGGCAAAGGGGTCAACGGCGCCAGGCGTTGGATTTCCTTCGGCGTCTTCAACTTTCAGCCCTCTGAGTTGGCCAAATTGGCCACCATCATTTATGCCGCCGACTACATGGTGCGCAAGATGGATGTGAAGGAGCGCTTTTTCCGTGCGGTTTGGCCCATGGGGGCTGCTGTGGTGTTGGCGGGTGTGTTTTTACTGGCCGAGCCTGACATGGGGGCGTTCTTGGTGATTGCCATCATTGCGATGGGGATTTTGTTTTTGGGCGGCGTCAATGCCCGCATGTTCTTTTTGATTTTTGCCGGGTTGGTGGCCGCATTTGTGATGATGATTGCCGCCTCGCCGTGGCGAAGGGACCGCATCTTTGCCTATCTGGACCCGTTCAGCGCCGAGTACGCCTTGGGCCGGGGTTACCAACTGTCGCATTCCTTGATCGCCATTGGGCGCGGTGAAATTTGGGGCGTGGGCTTGGGCGGCAGCATAGAAAAATTGCATTGGCTGCCAGAAGCCCACACCGACTTCTTATTGGCCGTGATCGGTGAAGAGCTTGGTTTGGTGGGTGTCTCGATCGCGATTTTCTCGTTCATGTGGCTCAGTCGCCGAATCATGGTGATTGGCCGTCAGGCGATCGCACTGGACAAGGTCTTTTCTGGCCTGGTGGCGCAAGGCGTGGGCATCTGGATCGGTTTTCAGGCCTTCATCAACATGGGGGTGAACCTGGGGGCATTGCCTACCAAAGGACTGACTTTGCCCTTGATGAGTTATGGCGGCTCGGCCATCATGATGAACCTGATCGCCATCGCACTGGTGCTGCGCATCGACGCTGAAAACAAGCAGATGATGCGTGGAGGGCGGTCATGAAGTCCAAATGCGCGCTGGTCATGGCGGGCGGCACCGGCGGCCACATCTTCCCCGGCTTGGCGGTGGCTGAAGCCCTGCGCAACAAGGGCTGGCGCGTGCACTGGTTGGGTTCGCCAAACAGCATGGAAAGCCAGTTGGTGCCCGCGCGTGGTTTTGCGTTTGAAGCGGTGTCTTTCGGGGGCGTTCGGGGCAAGGGCATCAAAACCCTGGTCTGGTTGCCCTTGAAGTTGCTGCGGGCGTTTTGGCAAAGCTGGCAAGTGATGCTGAGGGTCAAACCCGATGTGGTGCTGGGGCTGGGGGGCTACATCTCATTTCCGGGCGGCTTGATGGCCAGCTTGTATGGCAAACCCATGGTGCTGCATGAACAAAATGCGGTCGCAGGCCTGACCAACAAGTTGCTGGCGCAGCTGGCCGATCGGGTTTACACGGCCTTTCCCGGTGTGCTCAAACAGGGCCAGTGGGTAGGCAACCCTTTGCGCACGGCCTTCTTGGAGCAAGCCGATCCAGAGACCCGGTTCGCACACCGCAGCGGGCCTTTGAAGCTCTTGGTCGTGGGCGGCAGCCTGGGTGCCAAGGCCTTGAACGACATCGTGCCGCAAGCCTTGGCCTTGATGCCCGAGGCAAGTCGGCCGGTGGTGATCCACCAAAGCGGGGCCCAGCAAATCGAGGCCTTGCGCGCCAATTACCAAGCGGTGGGTGTGGCTGCGGACTTGACCCCGTTCATTGAAGACACGGCCACGGCCTTTGCCCAAGCCGATGTGGTGATTTGCCGAGCCGGTGCCAGCACGGTCACTGAATTGGCGGCGGTGGGCGTGGCGGCCATGTTCGTGCCGTTTCCGTTTGCGGTGGACGACCACCAAACCACCAACGCCCAATTTTTGGTGCGTCAAGGCGGCGGGTGGTTGCTGCCCCAGGCCGAGTTGACAGCGCCAAGTTTGGCCTCGACTTTAGGCGCCTTGGACCGGCAAACCCTGTTGCTGCGCGCCCAACAAGCCCATGCACTGAAAAAAACAACAGCGACACGGGAAGTCGTTTTGGCTTGCGAGGAACTGGTGGCATGAAACACGCCATTCGCAACATCCATTTCATCGGCATCGGCGGCTCGGGCATGAGCGGCATCGCCGAAGTCTTGTTCAATTTGGGTTATGCCATCTCGGGTTCTGATTTGAACGACAGCGCCACGCTCAGGCGGTTGGCGGCATTGGGCATCGCCACGCAGGTCGGCCACCAGGCCGACAACGTCAAAAACGCCGATGCCGTGGTCACCTCCACGGCGGTCAAAGCCGACAACCCCGAAGTTTTGGCCGCGCGTGAGCGGCATATCCCCATTGTGCCCAGGGCGGTGATGTTGGCCGAGTTGATGCGCATGAAGCAAGGTGTGGCCATCGCTGGCACCCATGGCAAAACCACCACCACCAGTTTGGTGGCCAGCGTGTTGGCCGAAGCCGGGCTGGACCCCACGTTTGTGATCGGTGGGCGCTTGAACAGCGCTGGTGCCAATGCCAAACTGGGCACGGGGGATTACATCGTGGTGGAAGCCGATGAATCGGACGCCTCGTTTTTGAACTTGTTGCCCGTGATGGCGGTGGTGACCAACATCGATGCCGACCACATGGAAACCTATGGCCATGATTTGGCGCGTTTGAAGGCCGCCTTTGTGGAGTTTTTACACCGCATGCCTTTTTATGGCACGGCCATTGTTTGTGCCGATGACCCCGGCGTGCAAAGCATTTTGCAAGACATTGCCAGGTCAGTGACCACCTATGGTTTGAACCCAGGCGCGCAAGTGCGCGCGGTGGATGTGCAAGCAGCGCATGGCCAAATGCGCTTCACGGTGCAGCGCCGCAACGGGGTGACGCTGCCCGACCTGCCCTTGGTGCTCAACCTGCCTGGCAACCACAACGTGCTCAATGCCTTGGCGGCGGTGGCGGTGGCGGTGGAGTTGGGTGTGGACGATGCCGCCGTGCAACGGGCTTTGGCTGGCTTCAAAGGGGTGGGACGGCGCTTCCAGCGCCATGGGCAAATCCGCACGCTGGACGGGCTTGGGCAGTTCACTTTGATTGATGACTACGGCCACCACCCCGTGGAAATGGCCGCCACCTTGGCCGCCGCCCGTGGCGCCTTTGTGGGCCGTCGTTTGGTGCTGGCCTTTCAGCCACACCGGTACAGCCGCACGCGGGACTGCTTTGAAGACTTTGTCAAAGTGATAGGCCAAGGCTGCGATGCGGTCTTGCTGTCCGAGGTCTATGCTGCAGGCGAAGCCCCCATCGTGGCGGCAGATGGCCGTTCTCTGGCCCGTGCGCTGCGGGTGGCAGGCAAACTGGAGCCGGTGTTCGTGGACGCCATTGCCGACATGCCGCAATCCGTGATGGCCAATGCGCGCGACGGCGACGTGGTCATTTGCATGGGCGCGGGCTCGATCGGTGCCGTGCCTGCCAGGGTGCTTGAAATCGGGGGGGCCGCGGCATGAGCTTTGGGCACAACGAATTTGGCAAAGTCGCGGTCTTGATGGGGGGGCATTCGGCCGAGCGAGAGGTGTCCCTGATGTCGGGGCAAGGGGTTTTGAAGGCCTTGCTTGCCTCGGGCGTGAACGCCCATGCCTTTGATCCAGCGCAACGGGATCTGGGCGAACTCAAGCGCGAGTCCTTCACACGTTGCTTCATTGCCCTGCACGGCCGCTTTGGAGAAGATGGCACCGTGCAAGGCGCGCTGGAAATGCTGGGCATCCCCTACACGGGCTCGGGCGTGATGGCCTCCAGCATCGCCATGGACAAGACCATGACCAAACGGGTATGGCTGGCAGAAGGCTTGCCAACACCGGCCTATGTGTTGGTCAAACGCGAACACCTGGCCACGGTGTCCATGGAACACTTGATCGGCACTTTGGGTTTGCCGATGATCGTCAAACCTGCGCGTGAAGGCTCCTCGATTGGCGTGACCAAGGTGGTGACGGCTCAGGCCTTGCCTGCGGCCTTGGCTGCTGCAGGCGTGTGTGACGCGGACATTTTGTGCGAGCAGTGCATTGTGGGGGATGAAGTCACCTGCCCCGTCATGGGTGCGGGCGATGGCAGCCATGCATTGCCCGTGATCCGCATTGTGGCGCCCGAAGGCAATTACGACTACCAAAACAAATACTT
Source organism: Limnohabitans sp. Rim8 (assembly GCA_945875955.1). Taxonomy (GTDB): domain Bacteria; phylum Pseudomonadota; class Gammaproteobacteria; order Burkholderiales; family Burkholderiaceae_C; genus Limnohabitans_A. The sequence continues at coordinate 9,071 of CAMCNQ010000091.1, forward strand.
CACAGACGACACCCAGTATCTGGTGCCTTCGGGTTTGCCTGCGGCTGAAGAAGCAGTGATTGAAGCCTTGGTGGTCAAGGCCTACCAGGTGTTGGGCTGCCGTGGTTGGGGCCGCGTCGATGTGATGATCGACGCCGCCACGCGTCGGCCTTATCTGTTGGAGATCAACACATCGCCGGGCATGACGGGTCATTCCTTGGTGCCCATGTCGGCACGAAGCGCCGGCTTGAGCTATGAGGCGCTGTGCTGCCAATTGCTGGCTTCGGCATCGCTGGACCAAGTGCAGGGGGTGGCGCTGTGAAAGACGCCTTGCCATTGCCCATGGACATTCGGCTCATGAACCTGGCGGCAGCAGGCTTGATGCTGGTGTTTGCGGGTTTGATCTTGGTCGGTGGGGCATGGTGGGTGTTGCGCCACCCGGCGTTTGCCATTGAGGCCATCACGGTGCAAGGGGAAGTCACCCGCAACAACGCCGTGACATTGCGCGCCAACGTGGTGCCGCAATTGAGGGGTAATTTTTTCACCATCGATTTGAACCAGACGCGCAAGGCCTTTGAAGCGGTGCCATGGGTGCGCGCTGCGGTGATACATCGCGATTTCCCCAACCAATTGAGGGCCGAATTGCTCGAGCATGTGCCCATGGCGCTGTGGGGTGAAGAAGGTTCGAACAAGATGGTCAACCGGCAAATCCAGCTGTTTGAGGCCAACATCGAAGACCTCGAGGTCGATGCATTGCCCCGCTTCAAAGGGCCCGACGACCAGGTGGTTGTGGTGGTGCAGATGCACCGCAAGCTGACACCGCTGTTTCAACGGCTGGACATGGGCATCGAGCAGTTGGAGTTGACCCCGCGAGGCAGTTGGCGGCTGATGACCCAAACGGGAGCCTGGTTGGAGTTGGGGCGTGGCAACGAAGAAGACATTGGCGCACAGGTGAACACTTTTCTTACCACCTTGACCCAAGTGACTGCGCGTTATGGGCGCACAGCCGCTTCACTGGTAGCGGCCGATTTGCGGCACAAAGACGGCTATGCCTTGCGCTTGCGGGGTGTCAGCACCGTGCAGCCGGATGGCAAAAAATTCTTTGAATGATCCAGATAAAAAATGAAACGGAAACGGTGATTCATATGGCAAAAGAGTACAAAGACCTGGTCGTTGGGCTGGACATTGGCACCTCCAAGGTGATGGCCGTGGTGGCCGAGGTAATGCCCGATGGGAGCTTGAAAATCGCAGGCTTGGGCATTGCGCCGGGCAACGGCTTGAAGCGGGGTGTGGTGGTCAACATCGATGCCACCGTGCAGAGCATTCAGCAAGCGCTCAAAGAGGCCGAGTTGATGGCCGATTGCAAAATCACACGGGTCAATGTGGGCATCACCGGCAGCCATATTCGGGGCCTCAATTCGAGT
>CAMCNQ010000092.1 GCA_945875955.1 Limnohabitans sp. Rim8
GCCATCGCCGCGATCACCTTGTCGGTGTCGGTGGTCTTGGCTTTTTCCACCGCTTGCTTCCACATGTTGATGCCGATGTAAGTCGCTTCCATCGGGTCGTTGGTGAGTGGCTTGTCTTTGTGACCGGCGATGTTTTTGGCCTTGGCATAAGCCCCCCACTTTTTGGTGAACTCGTCGTTGGCAGGGTTCTTGATGGACATGAAGTAGTTCCATGCCGCCAAGTGACCGACCAAAGGCTTGGTGTCCACGCCGCGCAGTTCTTCTTCACCCACAGAGAAGGCCACGACGGGCACGTCTTTGGCTTTCAGGCCCGCATTGCCCAGCTCTTTGTAGAAAGGCACGTTGGAGTCACCGTTGATGGTGGACACCACAGCGGTCTTGCCACCCGCCGAGAACTTCTTCACATCGGCCACGATGGTTTGGTAATCTGAGTGGCCAAACGGGGTGTATTTCTCGTCGATGTCGCTGTCTTTCACGCCCTTGCTTTTGAGGTAAGCGCGCAAGATTTTGTTGGTGGTGCGGGGGTACACATAGTCGGTGCCCAGCAAGACCCAACGCTTGGCGCCGCCACCTTCTTTGCTCATCAGGTAGTCCACTGCCGGAATCGCTTGCTGGTTGGGCGCAGCGCCGGTGTAAAAGACGTTTTTGGACAGTTCTTCACCCTCGTACTGCACGGGGTAGAACAACAAGCCATTCATTTCTTCGACGACGGGCAACACCGATTTGCGTGACACCGAAGTCCAGCAACCGAAGATCACCGAGACCTTGTCTTGGCCGAGCAGTTGCTTGGTTTTTTCAGCAAACAAAGGCCAGTTGGAGGCCGGGTCCACGATCACGGGCTCGAGTTTTTTGCCCAACACACCGCCCTTGGCATTGATTTCGTCAATGGCCATGAGCACGGTGTCTTTGAGCACGGTCTCTGAGATGGCCATGGTGCCCGACAGGCTGTGCAGCACGCCCACCTTGATGGTGTTGCCCGCTTGCGCTTGGGCTTGGGTTACCAGGGTCAAGCTGCCAGCGACAATGGCGGCAGCGGTCGCGAGGGCTTTGAGGTTGCCACGGCGGTTCATCATGAGTTCACTCCAATCAGGAAAGTAGGTTGTTCAACAAACAAGCGCAGACTTGCAACGCTGATACACCTCTTGCAATCCGCGTGCCAGCTTCAAGAAGGCCCCTGATGCACCCCAAAGTGGCATGCCTTGCCCTTAGAAAAACAAGGTGCCTCTATAAAGGGGCACGCTCTTTGCTACATTGAGCACAACCAATGCACCAAACCCAAACCAACGCACCAAAATGGAACTCACCCCCCGCGAAAAAGACAAACTGCTGATCTTCACAGCAGGCCTGCTGGCCGAGCGCCGCAAGGCCCGAGGCCTGAAGCTCAACTACCCCGAAGCCGTGGCCCTGATCAGCGCCGCCGTCATGGAGGGCGCACGCGACGGCAAGACCGTGGCCCAGCTCATGAGCGAAGGGCGCAGCGTGTTGACGCGTGCCGACGTGATGGACGGCATCGCCGAGATGATCCCGGACATCCAGGTCGAAGCGACTTTCCCCGATGGCACCAAATTGGTGACCGTGCACCAACCCATCGTCTGACCCTGACCAGGAGAACCCCATGAAAAAATTCGCCTTGATCCCTCTGTACGCCATCGGCACGGCCGCCTTCGCCCACGGTGGCCATGGTTTGGGCACCAGCGCCCACTGGCACGCCACCGATGCGCTGGGTTTTGTGGTTGCTGCTGCCTTGCTGGCCGTGGCCGTGTACTTTGGCAAGAAGTGAGGCCCGCATGACCCCCGGTGAATTTTTGATCGACCCCGGCCAGCATGCCTTGAACGTGGGCCGCCGCACCTGCACGGTGGTGGTGCAAAACGCCAGCGACCGCCCCATTCAGGTGGGCTCGCATTACCACTTTGCGGAGACCAACGCAGGCTTGCGCTTTGACCGCGAGGCCGCTCACGGCATGCGTCTGAACATCGCATCGGGCATGGCGGTTCGGTTTGAACCCGGCCAGCAACGCACGGTGGAGCTGGTGGACTACGCGGGCGAACGCTTGGTTTACGGCTTTCGTGGCCTGACCCAAGGCGCACTGGATGCCGCCAACGACAACGCTCAGAAAGCAGACTGACATGGCCCACATCGACAAACGCGCCTATGCCGAAACCTTCGGCCCCACCGTGGGCGACCGGGTTCGCCTGGCCGACACGGCCTTGGTCATCGAGGTGGAGAAAGACTTCACGCTGCAAGCCGGAGGCTACGGCGAAGAGGTCAAGTTCGGCGGCGGCAAAACCATCCGTGACGGCATGGCGCAATCGCAGCGCACGAACAGCGCCTACGGAACAGGCCCGCAAGCGCCTGGTGCCATGGACTGCGTGCTGACCAATGCCCTGATCGTTGACCACTGGGGCATCGTGAAAGCCGACATTGGCCTGCGCGGCAACCGCATCGCCGCCATTGGCAAGGCGGGCAACCCCGACACACAGCCGGGGGTGGACATCGTGATTGGCCCTGGCACCGAGATCATCAGCTGTGAAGGCCTGATCGTGACCGCGGGCGGCATCGACAGCCATATCCACTTCATTGCGCCCCAGCAGATCGACGAGGCGCTGGCCAGCGGCGTGACCACCATGCTGGGCGGCGGCACCGGCCCGGCCACCGGCACCTTTGCCACCACCTGCACGCCAGGGCCTTTCAACATCGAGCGCATGCTGCAAGCGGGTGACGCCTTCGCGATGAACCTGGGCTTTTTGGGCAAGGGCAACGCCAGCTTGCCTGCGGCGCTGCACGAGCAGATCAGCGCCGGGGCCATTGGCATGAAGCTGCACGAGGACTGGGGCACCACGCCTGCAGCCATCGACAACTGCCTGAACGTGGCCGAGGAAACCGACACGCAAGTGGCCATTCACACCGACACGCTCAACGAGTCGGGTTTTGTGGAAGACACCGTGGCCGCCTTCAAGGGCCGCAGCATCCATACCTTCCACACCGAGGGCGCAGGCGGTGGGCACGCGCCCGACATTTTGAAAGTGGTGGGCGAAGCCAACGTGCTGCCCTCGTCCACCAACCCCACACGCCCTTACACCATCAACACGCTCGATGAGCATGTGGACATGCTGATGGTCTGCCACCACCTGGACCCGGCCATTGCCGAGGACCTGGCCTTTGCAGAAAGCCGCATCCGCAAAGAGACGATTGCGGCCGAGGACATCCTGCACGACCTGGGGGCGATCAGCATGATGAGCAGCGACAGCCAGGCCATGGGCCGGGTGGGCGAGGTCATCATCCGCACTTGGCAGACCGCGCACAAGATGAAGCAGCAGCGCGGCGGCCTGCCGGGCGACACCGACCGGCACGACAACGCCCGCGTCAAACGCTACATCGCCAAATACACCATCAACCCCGCCATTGCCCACGGCATCAGCCACGAGGTGGGCAGCATCGAGGTGGGCAAGTGGGCGGATTTGGTGATTTGGAAGCCCGCCTTTTTTGGCGTGAAACCGGCCATCGTCATGAAAGGCGGCTTCATCGCGCTGGCCGCCATGGGCGACCCCAACGCCTCGATTCCCACGCCGCAGCCAGTGCATTACCGCCCCATGTTTGGCAGCTTTGGCGGGGCGCTGGCTCGCGGTTCGCTGACCTTTGTCTCGCAAGCCGGTTTGCAGGCCGGCATTGGGGCGCGTTATGGCCTGTCCAAAACACTCAGCGCCGTGAAAAACATCCGCCAAGTGGGCAAGAAAGACATGGTCCACAATGCCTACACGCCCCGCATGGAAGTCGATGCGCAAACCTATGCGGTGCGTGCCGACGGGCAGTTGCTGGTGTGCGAGCCCGCCACCAGTTTGCCCATGAGCCAACGCTATTTTTTGTTTTGAACGCCCATGTCCACTTTGCTCACCTGTTCCAAACTCATGCCCCAAGGCCGCGGCCTGGCCCGCGTGCTGGTGCAACGCGCCAGCACCCTCACCCTCGATTGGGACACTCGCCAAAAAAGCCGCTTTGACGCGACCGACAGCCAAGGCCGCTTGCTGGGTGTGTTTTTGCCGCGCGGCAGTGTGGTGCGCGGTGGCGATGTGCTGGTGGCCGAAGACGGCTCGCTGGTGCGGGTGCAAGCCGCACCGCAAGCCGTGCTGCGCATCACGGCTTGCGCCGAGCACGGCTCAGCCTTTGACCTGACCCGCGCCGCCTACCACCTGGGCAACCGCCATGTGCCCATAGAGCTCCAACCCGACCACCTCAAAATCGAGCCCGACCACGTGCTGGCCGACATGCTGCGGGCCATGCACATGACGGTGGTGGCTGTGTCCGAGGCGTTTGAGCCTGAAAGTGGCGCTTATGGCGACCATGGCGGGCACGGTGCGCACGGTGACCATGGCGAATCTTCACACGGCGGCCATGATCACAACCACGGTCACCACCATGCACTGTAGGAGCGGTCTCCGACCGCGATCAACCCACCCAACCGACATCGCGATCAACCCACCACGCAGACACCGCGATCAGCCCACCATGCAGACATCGCGGTCAGAGACCGCTCCCACCACCACAAGCATGCTGCAACTGACACGGCGACCATGATCACAACCATGCACTGTAGGAGCGGTCTCCGACCGCGATCAGCCCACCCAACCGACATCGCGGTCAGTCCAACACGCAGGCATCCCGGTCACCCCGCCACGCAAACATCGCGGTCAGAGACCGCTCCCACCACCACAAGCATGCTGCAACTGACACGGCGGCCATGATCACAACCATGCACAATGAGCAGGACGTAGGAGCGGTCTCCGACCGCGATCAACCCAGCACGCAGACATCGCGGTCAGAGACCGCTCCCACCACCACAAGCCTGCTGCAGCTGATCTGGCTGGCCTCGCCTGCCTTGCCGATAGGTGGCTTTTCTTACTCTGAAGGGCTGGAGTCGGCCATCGAGCAGGGCCTGGTGCACCACGAAGCCAGCGCCAGCGACTGGGTGGTGGACCAGCTGCACCTGACGCAGGCACGCGGCGATCTGGCGGTCTTGGCCCAGGCCATCCCCGCTTGGCAAAGCGGCGACGCCCCCCGTCTGCAAGCCCTGAACGACTGGGTCATGGCCACCCGCGAAACCGCCGAGATGCGCTTGCAAACCGAACAAATGGGCCGCTCCCTGCTCGATTGGCTGCGCAACCTGCAGCAAGCCAGCCAGGACCAACTGCAGTGCTGCGCCCAACTGCCCCCCACTTACCCGTTGGCCATGGCGCTGGCTTTGTCATTGGCGCAGGCGCCACTCGACCAAGCCCTGCAAGCCTGCGCCTTCGGCTGGTGCGAAAACATGACGCAGGCCGCGCTCAAAGCCGTGCCATTGGGCCAAAGCGCAGGCCAGCGCATGCTGGCCCGCTTGGCCTGTGAAATCCCTGCGGCCGTTGCAACGGCCATCCACTTGCCAGACGAAGACCGCCAAGCCTTCAGCCCCATGCTGGCCATCTTGTCTGCCCGCCACGAAACCCAATACTCCCGAATTTTCCGATCATGAACACCTCTTTTTCTGCCCTGCACCACATCCCCCATCGGACCAAAAAACTGCCGCCCCTGCGCGTGGGCATTGGCGGGCCGGTGGGCTCTGGCAAAACCACCTTGCTCGAGATGCTGTGCAAAGACATGCGCGAGCGCTGGGACCTGATCGCCATCACCAACGACATCTACACCAAGGAAGACCAGCGCCTGCTCACGGTGAGCGGCGCGCTTGCGGCCGAGCGCATCATGGGCGTGGAAACCGGGGGCTGCCCGCACACGGCCATCCGCGAAGACGCGTCCATCAACCTCGAGGCGATCGACCGCATGCTGGAAAAGTTTCCCAACGCCGATGTGGTCTTCATCGAGAGCGGTGGTGACAACCTGGCCGCCACCTTCAGCCCCGAACTGAGCGACCTCACCATTTATGTGATCGACGTGGCCGCAGGCGAAAAGATCCCGCGCAAAGGTGGCCCCGGCATCACCAAGAGCGATTTGTTCGTGATCAACAAAACCGACCTGGCCCCGCATGTGGGCGCTGACCTGCAGGTCATGCGCGACGACACCAACCGCATGCGCCCCAACCCCGAAACCCGCCCCTGGGTCATGACCAACCTGAAAACCCTGGATGGCCTGGCCACGGTGGTCGCCTTCATCGAAAAACGCGGCATGCTTTCGGCATAAACCCCAGCCGCAGACTGACCTCAATGCCCGCCATCGGCCATGAAGCGCCTGAAGGCCGTGACCGAATCCACATGGGTTTGCCCCTGCAAATCCAGCAATTGTGACCAAACCTGGTCCATGTCGGCACCGGCCACAGAAGGCGTCTCGACTGGCCAGGACCTGGCATAACGCCCGCCCCCTGCCACCAACACCTGACCGTTGAGGGCGCATTCGGGACTGAGCAGCCAGACGGCTGCAAGGGCCAGCGCATCGGGTGCCAAAACATCCACCCAGGCCGCTGGCAGATGATCGGCGGTCATTTGCGAATGCGCATAGGGCGACAAAGCATTGCAATGGATACCATGCTTGCCACCTTCCAAAGCCAGTGAACGCATCAAGGCCTCAATCGCCCCCTTCGAGGCCGCATAAGCGCTCAAACCGTGGTTGCCAAATCGGCCAGCGCTCGAAGAGCTGACCAGTGCCCGGCCATAAGCCTGCGCACGGAACACAGGCCACGCGGCATGCAACAAGGACAAGGTACCCAGCAGGCCTGAATCGATGATGCTTCTGATGGCTTTCAGACTCAGGGTGTGAAACGCCGCTTGCTGAGAAATGGCGGCATTGGCATACACCATGTCCAAACGGCCCCATGTGTTCATGGCCTGCTCGACCATGCGAGCGCCGGCCTCAGGGTCCATGACATCGTCATGATTGGCCTGGGCTTGCCCGCCTTGCGAACGAATCAGCGCCACCACCTGGGCAGCACTGGTGTCTTCATCCGACTGACCGGCATGTCGCCGGTTGTTGACCAACACCCGGGCACCTCGGCGAGCCAGTTGCAGGCTGACCGCCTTGCCAATGCCTTTGCCTGCGCCGGTCACGATCACCACCCGGTCGGCCAATGAAGCCACGGGGGATTGGTTTTTTTCTGTCATGCCCATTCCTTTGCGTCCCTCAAAAAAGGCCCCAGCCCCACAGCCCTCTGACCAAAAAGACAGCGTGCCCTATTGGAGTCTGAGCCAGCCCTTCAAAGTAGTCACAAAAGTTACTGCCCCTCCTTTCAACCTCAACCCGGCAGTTGGCCGCTCGGCCGTGCCGAACTGCCGAATTTAGGTTCAAACCCTATTGCTTTCCTTATTTAACTGACATAACCTAAGTTCAACCAAGACAGTGACAGACCAAGGGGCACAGATGGCCAGCGAACTTGTGAACACCTTTTCCAGCGACCTTGTCGCAGGCGACCATCCTTATCTTCAAGGCGCTTGGACGCCTTTGCTGGAAGAAGTCAACGCAAGCGATCTCAAGGTCCTGGAAGGTGCGATTCCGATGGACATCGACGGCGTTTATCTGCGCAACACCGAAAACCCGGTTTTTCAGGCCAAAGGCAAATACCACCCCTTTGATGGCGATGGCATGCTGCACATGGCGGCCTTCAAAAATGGCCAGGTCAGCTACCGCAACCGCTTCATCAGAACCAAGGGCCTGCAAGCCGAGCTGGAAGCCGGACGCGCCTTGTGGGCGGGCTTGATGGAAGACCCGGCCTTGTCCGAGCGCGCAGGCTGGGGCGCTCACGGCAGCCTCAAGGATTCGTCGAGCACCGATGTGGTGGTGCACGCGGGCCGCGCCCTGACCACCTTTTACCAATGCGGTGAAGGCTACCGTGTCGACCCACACAGCCTGGCGCATGAAGGCATTCCGCCTTGGTCACCGCTGGACGGCATCTCGGCGCATTGCAAGGTGGACGAAAGCAAGGGCGAACTGCTTTTTTTCAACTACTCCAAACATGCACCCTACATGCACTATGGCGTGGTCGACAAGCACGACAAGCTGGTGCATTACGTGCCCATTCCATTGCCGGGCCCGCGCTTGCCACACGACATGGCTTACACCGAAAACTACGCCATCCTGAATGACTTTCCGCTTTACTGGGACCCCGAGTTGCTGGCCCAAGGCAAGCATGTGGTGCGTTTTTTCAAAGACACGCCCTCGCGCATCGCCATCATTCCGCGGCGCGGTCAGACCCAAGACATCGTCTGGTTTGAAGCCGCCCCCACCTTTGTGCTGCACTGGCTGAACGCTTACGAAGAGGGCGACGAGATCGTGCTCGACGGCTATTTCCAAGACAACCCCATGCCACGCAACTACGACGGCGCGCCTGCTGGCTACGAGCGCATGATGTCGTATCTGGATCAGAAAAAAATGGGCTGCCACCTGCACCGCTGGCGCTTCAACCTGAAAACCGGCAAGACCACAGAAAAACGCCTGGACGAGCGCATTCTTGAATTTGGCATGTTCAACCAGCGCTTTGCCACAAAGCCTTACCGCTATGCCTACAGCGCCGTGCAGGTGCCCGGTTGGTTCTTGTTCCATGGCTATGTCAAACACGACCTGCAAACCGGCGAGTCTTGGGAGTTGCGCTTGCCCGAAGGCCAATACGCCAGCGAAGCGCCCTTTGCCCCGCGCGTCAACGCCAAGGACGAAGACGACGGCTACCTGGTGAGTTTCATCACCAACGAAAAAACCCAGCGCTCCGAAATCATTTTGGTGGACGCCAAGAAATTCGAGGCAGGACCGGTCTGCCGCATCGAGTTGCCGCACAAACTGTGCAGCGGCACGCATGCCTGCTGGGCCAGTGCGGCCGACCTGGAAGCGGGTGGTTTGCTGTCTGGCCAGCCGGATTGAAGCCAGGCCAAAACAGACCTCTCTTTCTTTCTCCCTCTTCCTCTGAATTTTTGCCCGCACCCCTAACCCGCTCGGAGAACACCATGGGTCTTGAAATACTGGTTGATGTACCCCCTTACCTCATAGACAACCCCAACCTCCAGGGCGGGTTTGCGCCAGTCAAAGAAGAGTTGGTGGTCAGTGCCTTCGAAGTGATTGGCGAGATTCCCAAAGACTTCAGCGGCCTGTACGTGCGCAACGGCCCCGTTCCCCAGCACACACCCAAGGGCAAATACCACTGGTACGACGGCGATGGCATGTTGCACGCGGTGCATTTCCGCCACGGTGAGGTCACTTACCGCAACCGATGGGTTGAAACCGATGGCCTCAAAGCCGATCAGGCGGCAGGAGAAGGTCTGGCGCCGGGACTCAAGCAGCGCCTGCCCGACGGGGCCCTGCCCGACGATGTCATGAAAAACACCTCCAACACCGATGTGACCTTCCACAACGGCAAATTGCTCTCCATGTGGTATCGCGGCGGCACGGTCTACCAGGTTGACCCTTTCACTCTGCAAACCTTGGGCAAGCTCGAGTCAGATCCACGCCTGAAGGGCTTGCAAATTTCAGCCCACTCCAGGGTGGATGAACGCACGGGCGAGTTCATGTTTTTTGCCTATGGCAACAAACACCCCTATATGCATTACGGCGTGCTCAGTGCCACCGGCGAGTTGCAAACCCTGATTCCCGTGGAGTTGCCGGGCCCGCGTTTGCCCCACGACATGGCCATCACGGCCAGCTACAGCATCCTGCATGACTTCCCGCTGATCAACAACCCCGAGGCCTTGAAGGCGGGCCGCTACAGCCTTGATTTTCACCCCGAGTGGAAGTCGCGTTTTGCGGTGGTGCCGCGCCACGGCAGCGCACAAGACATCCGCTGGTTTGAGGCCGACCCCCGCTACATGCTGCATGTGGTCAACGCCTGGGAAGAAGTCAACGGCCAGGGTGAAACCGAAATCGTCATGCTGGGCACGCCCTACGCCATGCCCAAGCAGTTTGACGGCAGCCTGGATGTCAAGCGCTTGCTGTTCACCATAGGCACCCAAGGCACCGAGTACGAGTTCTACCAATGGCGTTTCAACCTGAGCACCGGCCAAACCCGAGAAAGCGTGGTGGACGACGTCCTGAACACCGAGTTTCCGATGATCAACGCCTGGTACCAAGGCTATAAAAACCGCTACACCTACCATGTGCTGATGGGCCGCGCGCGCACCGTGGAGCAGCCGCATTTTGCCGGGCTGGCCAAATACGACTTGGACACCGGCAGCGCCGTGACCTACCACCCTGGCGAAGGTTTCTGGTTCAGCGAAGCCCCGTTTGCACCGCGCGACAACCCGCAGGCAGAAGACGACGGTTACCTGATCGGCTTTGTCTGGAACGGCCTGAAAGAACGCTCTGAAGTCTGGGTCATCGATGCCCAGCACATCGCCAACGGCCCCTTGGCACGGGTCATCTTGCCGCAACGCGTGCCCCACGGTTTTCACAGCACTTGGGTGCGTGAATCCCGTTTGCCCAAGACCTGATGGCATGGCTCAGCACATGAACACCCTTCACAAAACCTACACCGCACAATACCTGCTGGGTGTGTGGCGTCTGGTGCGC
>CAMCNQ010000093.1 GCA_945875955.1 Limnohabitans sp. Rim8
GGGGCCGCCTCTACAGGCATCTCGACCGGCTCAGGCCCATTTTCCATGGACGATGGAGTTGACTGTCTCGCTTGTCTGGCAGGGCCTTCGCGCGGAGTAAGCGCCAACTCGATTTGAACAGGATGGCCCTGCAAGCCTTCCAGCATGGCGGCCAAACGGCCGGCATATTGCGCCCGAATCCAGTCGAGTTTGAAGCGATTGGCGACAAACAAAGTCAGGCGCTGTTGGTCTTCAGACATCTGCGCGGTCAGCGGTTTGATCCAGGTGTTGAACTGCTGCTCGGGCAGTTCTCGGGACAATTCGTCCACGCAGGCGAGCCACAGGGCCTGGCCAGCATCCATTTGATATTCAGGAAGGAGTCCGTCGGACATGTTGTATTTATTTTTGTGGACAGTGGTCAGAAAAAACGGCAAGAAAGTTGGGCTTATCAAGAGCTTATCCACATGCCGCAGGGTGATCGCATGGGGATCATAAACCACATCTTTGCGGTTTGGATTCGGGAACACCCGAAGTCTTGAAAAGAAGGTTTATTTGCCGGGAAGACGAAAGTTTGCGATAATCTTGGGTTTCGCCCGACGCTGATTCATGGCATTGGGCACAAAGGAAGAGTTATGAAACGCACCTACCAACCCTCTAAGACACGTCGCGCCCGTACCCACGGCTTTTTGGTTCGCATGAAAACCCGCGGCGGCCGTGCTGTGATCAACGCTCGCCGCGCCAAAGGCCGCAAGCGTTTGGCTGTCTGATGCGCAGTCGACCGTCTGGCTGTGGCCTGCCGCCACTGCAGGCGGTTGATTCCAGGGTTTGGCCATCGTGCAGCGTTTGAAAACACGCCCACAATTTCAGGCTGCCCTGGCGGGTGGTACGGTGTCGCGCACTGCCCATTTTGCAATGCACCGGTTGAATTTGGCCAAGCCGATAGACCTCCCAACGGCATCTCCATTACAAGTCGGGCCTGCGCCTTCACCGGAGCAGGCCCTTTTTGACTTGTTTGACGTTTGGTTGGGTGCCATGGTGCCTAAACGTTGGGCGCGCCGCGCGGTCACCCGCAATGCCATCAAGCGCCAAATTTACAACGTCAGCGAGCGCTTTGGCGATCGTCTGCCCATGGCAGCTCATGTGGTTCGCCTGCGTACCACCTTTGACCGACAACAATTCACCAGCGCCACCTCGCAGCCCCTGAAACTGGCTGTCAGGCAGGAGTTGGAACAACTGTTTGAACGGGCTGTTCGCACCGAGGTTCATGCATGATCGCCCAGCGCTTTTTGATGGGCGTGGTGCGGGCTTACCGACTGCTGCTGAGCCCTTGGCTGGGATCGTCATGCCGGTTTGAACCCACTTGCTCTGTGTATGCTTTGCAAGCCTTGGAGCTGCATGGTGCGGTCGTTGGCAGTTACCTGACGGCCCATCGCCTGGTGCGTTGCGGCCCGTGGTGCCAAGGCGGCCACGACCCGGTTCAAGCGCAGGCACCGCGCTTGTTTTCTGCTTTGTTTTCCCCCACTTCCTCAAAGAAGACCCCATGAACGATATCCGTCGCACCATCCTTTGGGTGGTATTTGGTTTTTCCATGATCCTGCTGTGGGACCAATGGCAGGTTTACAACGGCCATCAAGCCACCTTCTTTCCCAAGCCCAAACCGGCGGTGACGGCCACAGCCGCACCTGCGGACGCAGTGGCCCCAGCGGCTGCAGCCAGCGCCAATGGCGTGTCGGCAGTGCCTGCACCAGCGGCCAGCGCCGCCTCACCCGGACAGGTGCCATCGTCTGCACCGACCACCTCGGCTGGCCCTCGCCAAACCATAGACGTGAGCACCGACGTGCTGCAACTGAGCTTTGACAGCGAAGGCGGTTCGCTGGTGCGCGCTGAATTCACAAAGCACCGCGACATGGTGGATCCGAAAAAGAACATGGTGTTGCTGGACCAAAGCAGCAGCCGTGTGTACTTGGCACAAACAGGTTTGATCGGTGGCAATTTCCCGACCCACAAAACACCCATGCAGTTCAGCGGCGAACGCAGCTTGAAAGAGGGTGAAAACGAGATGGCTTTGCGCTTTGAGTCGGCCGACATGGGCGGTGTCAAGCTGGTCAAAACCTACACACTCAAACGCGGCAGCCATGTGATCGACGTCAAGCACGAAGTGGTCAACCAGGGCCCGGCCAGTGTCTCGCCCCAGTTGTACATGCAGTTGATCCGCGACGGCAACAAGCCCGAGGGCGAGTCGTCTTTTTACTTCACCTTCACCGGTCCTGCGATCTACACCGATGCCAAGAAATACAACAAGGTGGAATTCAAGGACATTGAAAACAACAAGGCCGAGATTGACAAGTCTTCACCCAACGGCTATGTGGCCATGGTGCAGCACTACTTTGTCACCGCCTGGTTGTTGGCCGATGGCATTGCGCGTGAGAACTTCGTGCGCAAAGTCGACACCAACCTTTACGCCGTTGGCATGATCACGCCCCTGACCGAATTGGCACCTGGACAATCGAAATCCATCAACTCGCGCTTGTACAGCGGCCCGCAAGAAGAAAAAGTGCTGGAAGCCTTGTCCCCGGGACTGGACTTGGTCAAGGATTACGGCTGGCTGGCCATGCTGTCCAAGCCTTTGTACTGGTTGCTGGACAAACTGTTTGGCTTCATCCAGAACTGGGGCTGGTCGATTGCGGCCCTGGTGCTGCTGCTGAAAATCGCCTTTTACTGGCTCAATGCCAAGGCCTATTCCAGCATGGCCAAGATGAAGGCCATCAACCCCAAGATCATGGAAATGCGCGAACGCCTCAAGAACGACCCGCAAAAAATGCAGCAAGAGATGATGAAGATCTACCGCGAGGAAAAGGTCAACCCCATGGGCGGGTGCTTTCCCATCATGGTCCAGATCCCGGTGTTCATTGCACTTTACTGGGTGCTGCTGTCCAGCGTCGAGATGCGCAACGCACCTTGGATTCTGTGGATCCACGACTTGTCGGCGCCCGATCCGTTTTTCATCTTGCCCGTGGTCATGACCTTGACCACCTTGCTGCAAACCGCCCTCAACCCCGCGCCGCCAGACCCCATGCAGGCCAAGCTGATGTGGATCATGCCCTTGGTGTTCAGCGTGATGTTTTTCTTCTTCCCGGCTGGCTTGGTGTTGTACTGGATCACCAACAACATTTTGTCAATTGCCCAGCAATGGGTGATCAACACCCGCATGGGCGTGCCGCCGCAGTTCAACCTGCCCAAGTTCAAGTAAACCCAAAGGGCCGCGCAAGCGGCCTTTTTTGACGGCTCCACCGCATTCACCCGCATGCTCGCCCGACACCAAGAACCCATCGTCGCCATAGCCACCGCCCCCGGGCGCGGGGCGGTGGGCATCGTGCGGGTCTCGGGCCAGCACTTGGCGTTGCTGATTCAGGCCCTGTGCGGAGGCCAACTCAAGCCGCGTGAAGCCACGTATTTGCCCTTTGCCGATGCCGATGGCAGCCCCATAGACCACGGCCTGGCCTTGCACTTTGCAGCGCCCCACTCGTTCACCGGCGAGGACGTGCTGGAGTTGCAAGCCCACGGTGGGCCAGTGGTCTTGCAGTTGCTGGTGGCGCGCTGCCTGCAAGCGGCGGCCGAATTGGACCCGGCCACAGGCCAGCCCCGTTTGGCTGGATTGCGCGTGGCCCAGCCGGGTGAGTTTTCTGAACGCGCTTTTCTGAACGACAAAATTGATTTGGCGCAGGCTGAAGCGATTGCCGACCTGATCGAAGCCAGCACCGAAGCGGCTGCCCGCAGCGCCAGCCGTTCTTTGGCGGGCGATTTTTCCAAAGAAATTCACCTGCTGCGTGACGCCTTGATCCACCTGCGCATGCTGGTCGAGGCCACGCTGGATTTCCCGGAAGAGGAAATCGACTTTTTGCAAAAAGCCGATGCCCATGGTCAGCTCACCCGCTTGCAAACCGCCTTGCAAACCGTGCTGGGAAAGGCCAAGCAAGGCGCTTTGCTGCGCGAGGGCATCAAGGTGGTGATTGCGGGCCAGCCCAATGCGGGCAAAAGCTCTTTGCTCAATGCGCTGGCCGGGGCCGAGTTGGCCATCGTCACGCCCATTGCCGGCACCACACGCGATGTGGTGCAGCAAACCATTCAGATCGAGGGTGTGCCCTTGCATGTGATCGACACCGCGGGTTTGCGAGAGGGCAACGGGGTCGACGAGGTCGAGCAAATCGGCATTGCGCGCGCCTGGGGCCAAATTGAAAACGCCGATGCGGTTCTTTTTTTGCATGACCTGACGCGCCTTGGTCAAGCCGCGTACGACAGCGCCGATGCCGACATTGCCCGTGCACTGAAAAGCCGCTTAAGCGCAGGTGTGGCGGTGATCGAGGTGTGGAACAAAGCCGACGCGGCCGCCCCCAAACCCGACCTGCCAGGCCTGACGCTGTCGGCGCGCACGGGCGAAGGCCTGCAAGCGCTGCGCCAGAAGTTGCTGCACCAAGCGGGCTGGCAGCAAGCCAGTGAAGGCCTGTTCATTGCACGCGAACGCCATGTGCAAGCGCTGCTCAGTGTGCGCGAACACCTGGCCGCAGCCGATGCCCACTTGGCCGCTCAGGCACAAAACCTGGACCTGCTGGCCGAAGAACTGCGACTGGGCCAAAACGCCCTGAATGGCATCACGGGTGAGTTCAGTGCCGATGATTTGCTGGGTGTGATTTTTTCAAGCTTTTGCATCGGCAAATGAACGCATTGGGCCACGCGCCTGCCCCCAAATGCCCCTCATCTGGCCACCACCGGCCACCACCTGACCGCCTCTAGGCAGACACAGCCAAGGTCACATCAGCGACGGTTTGCATTTCCGATTGGCACCAAAATTGTCAGGTCACTTTATTGACTCGCCCATGAGCATCCACGCCCAGCCCACCCTCAGCCCTGAACAAGACGCCCATTTGCGCGACCGTTCAGACTGGATGGGCGCTTATCTGGTGCTGCATGCCTGGGGCGTGATCGCGCTGGCCATGGCGTTTTTCATCGCCTGGCCCAACCCCTTGAGCTTTGTGCTGGCTGTGGTGGTGATTGGCTGCAGGCAATTGGGGCTGGCGATTTTGATGCACGATGCGGCGCACCGCGCTTTGTTCAAAAACACCCGCCTGAACGACACGCTGGGCGCTTTTTTGTGCGGCTGGCCTGTGGGTGCAAGTTTGGCCCTTTACCGCCCTTACCACCTGAGCCACCACCGCCACACCCAACAACCCGAAGACCCCGACCTGATTTTGTCTGCGCCTTTTCCGATCAGCCCCGCCAGTTTTTGGCGCAAGATGAAGCGCGACCTGTTGGGCGTGACGGCTTACCAACGCCGCATGGACGCCTTTCGCCATGAAATGGGCGATGACCCCAGCCGCCTCCAGCGCTGGCTCCAACTGGCCCAGGCAGAAAAGCATTTCTTATTCACCAACCTGGCCATCTTGGCCGTCACCGCCGCAGCCGGTGTGTGGTGGGCTTACTTTGCGCTTTGGCTCTTGCCTTTGATGACTTGGTACCAGGTGATCAGCCGCATCCGCAACATCGCCGAGCACGCGGTGGTGGGCGACAACGACGACCGCTTGCGCAACACCCGCACCACCTCGGCCTCGCTTTTCATGCGCATGGTCTTGGCCCCCTATTGGGTCAACTACCACCTGGAGCACCACCTGTTTGTGTTCACCCCCTGTTGGAAGCTGCCTGCGGCGCACCGCATGCTGCTGGAGCAAGGTTTTGGCCCGCGCATGGAACTGGCGCAGGGCTACACACAGGTGCTGCGCAAAGCGCTGGCCAATTCGCACGACGACCCCGAGCATGGCCAGCCCAAAGGTTCACGCAAGCGCAGCGCACTTATCTGAGGGTTTGTCACCCAGCACAGACAAGTCAGCACGCCACGAAAACCAAGTGGCCTTGATCACCGGGGCCAGTGAGCTTCAACGCGATTTGTCCCGGCTTCATCGAATCCGACAGGGGCGAAGAACGCCAAGTGCAAGTGGCCAAAAGCACGGGCACGCGCGGCGAAGAAATGGTCAAAGCCAGCTGGTCTCGCGCGCCCTTGGGGCGGGTGTTGGCGCGGTCAAAATCGTGTGGCAGGAAAAGCCCCTTGTGCGGCCATTTGGACTGCCGTTTGGTCCGCCTTTTGTCCGCCGTTTATGCGGCCCTTTCGACCGACATTTGAGCCTGCGTCTTTGCCGCCTTGAAAGTTCAGAAAATGCGCGCAAAGCAAACCGTTGCAAGCGCGTGGCCTCGATGCACGGGGAGCAGCTCCAGGCCCTCAGCCCTTCATTAATTTTTCTTCAGCCAAAGCCAAGCTTTGCGATGTACCCGACAGCACCAAGGTGTCCTGACCCTGCAACTCGGTCGCGTCGCTCACAGCTTCCGATTGGCCATTGGCCCTGCGCAGGTTGACCACCCGCACGCCCATGGCATGAAAGGCCAAGTCTTGCACTTTTTTGCCCAACCAGGGCGAGGCCAAAGGCAACCCCACGGTGGTCAAGCGCGCGTGGTCGATCTCGTCCAGCGTGTCGTCGTCGGCACCATGGAAATACCCGCGCAGCAGGTTGTAGCGGGCATCGCGCTGGTCTTGCACGATGCGGATCACCCGGCGCATGGGCACGCCCACCAGCGCCAGCGCGTGGCTGGCCAACATCAGCGAGCCCTCAATGGCTTCGGGCACCACTTCGGTGGCCCCGGCGGCCAGCAGCTTTTCCAAGTCCAGGTCGTCTTGGGTGCGCACGATCACCGGCACCTGCGGGGCGTGGCTGTGGGTATGGTCCAGCACCTTCATGGCCGAGGGCACGTGCAAATAGGTGATGACCACCGCACTGGCCCTGGCCAGACCCGCCGCCATCAGGGATTGCAAACGGCTGGCGTCGCCAAACACCACCGAGTCGCCTGCCGCCGCGGCCTGACGGACCCGGTCGGGGTCAAGGTCCAGCGCCATGTAAGGGATGTGTTCTTTGTCGAGCATGCGGGCCAGGTTCTGCCCACAACGGCCATAGCCGCAAATGATCACATGCTTGTTGGTGTTGATGGACTTGCGCGCGATGTTGGTCATCTGCAACGACTGTTGCAGCCATTCACCGGCCACGATTTTCAAGACCACGCGGTCGCTGTGCATGATCATGAAGGGGGTGGCCAGCATGGACAACACCATGCTGGCCAACACCGGGTTGAGCAGCGCCGGCGGGATCAATGCATTTTGCGAAGCCAGCGTGAGCAAGACAAAACCAAACTCCCCCGCCTGCGCCAAATACAAGCCGGTGCGCAGCGCCACGCCGTTGCTGGCACCCGTGGTCTTAGCCAAAACAGCGACCAGCACCAATTTGAAAGCCACCGGCAAAACCGTCAACACCAACACCAGGCCCCAGCTCGCCACCACGATGTGCCAGTCGAGCACCATGCCGATGGTGATGAAAAACAGGCCCAACAAGACATCGTGAAAAGGCCGGATGTCCAATTCCACCTGGTGCTTGTATTCGGTCTCCGAGATCAGCATGCCCGCGATGAAGGCGCCGAGCGCCAGACTCAGGCCTGCCAACTCGGTGATCCAGGCCAAGCCCAAGGTGACCAACAACAAGTTGAGCACAAACAGCTCTTCGCTTTTGCGCCGCGCCACCAAGGTCAGCCACCAGCGCATCACATGTTGGCCGCCGGTCATGAGCAAGGTGATCAACACCACCGCCTTGAGCCCGGCCAGCAGCAATGCGCTCAACATTTCTTCGGCCGGTGCACTCAAGGCAGGGATCATCACGATCAAGGGCACCACGGCCAGATCTTGAAAAAGCAAGACCCCCATCACGCGTTTGCCATGCTCTGACTCCAACTCCATCCGGTCGGCCAGCAGTTTGACCACAATGGCGGTGCTGCTCATGGCCATGGCACTGGACAAGGCCAGGGCGGTATGCCATTCCATCTTCCACAAGCTGGGGGCCAAACTGGCTAAAAACAAAGACCCAATGGTCACGATGACCAGGGTCAACACCACCTGCAGCAGGCCCAGTCCAAACACGTGTTTGCGCATGGCGCGCAATTTGGACAGGTTGAACTCCAAGCCAATCACGAACATCAAAAACACCACACCAAATTCGGCCAGGTGTTTCACCCCTTCTGAGTTTTGCGCCAGCGCCAGGGCATTGGGGCCAATGACCACACCCACCGCCAAATAACCCAGCATGGGCGGCAGTTTGAGCATGCGGCAGCCCACCACCCCCAACACGGCGGCCAGCAAATACAACAGGGTCAACTCCAATGCGTTCATTTGCGAATGGTAACAAGCGCACATGACCGTCTTGTGCCATTGACCACACTCCGTTCATGCTTGCGAGGGTTTGAGGCGCGCCCCAGTGATGACCAGCCACTGGCCCGATAAAATGAAGTCCATGCTTGCCAATTCCGCCCAAACCCTGCAACTGGCGCGCCAGACCCTCGAGATTGAGGCTGCGGCCTTGCACCAAATCAAAGACCGCTTGGATGAAAGCTTCGTCAACGCCGTCAACATGGTGCTGGGCGTGCAAGGCCGGGTGGTGGTGACCGGCATGGGCAAAAGCGGCCACATCGGTCGAAAGATCGCAGCCACCTTGGCCTCCACCGGTACCCCGGCCATGTTTGTCCATCCGGCAGAGGCCAGCCATGGCGACTTGGGCATGATCCAAGCCATCGATGTGGTGCTGGCCATCTCCAACAGCGGCGAGAGCGATGAGCTGGTGGCCATCTTGCCGTTGCTCAAGCGCCAAGGCGTGCCGCTGATCGCCCTGACCGGTGGCATGCAGTCTTTTTTGGCCAAGCACGCTGACGTGGTGCTGGACTGCTCGGTTGACAAAGAAGCCTGCCCCTTGAACTTGGCGCCCACCGCCAGCACCACCGCCCAACTGGCCATGGGCGACGCCCTGGCCGTGGCCTTGCTGGATGCCCGCGGCTTCAAGCCTGAAGATTTTGCCCGATCGCACCCCGGTGGTGCCTTGGGGCGCAAGCTGTTGACACTGGTGGCCGATGTCATGCGGCAAGGCGACGCAGTGCCTCAGGTCAGGCCCGATGCCGCGTTCACCGCACTCATGCGCGAAATGAGCAGCAAGGGCTTGGGCGCGACCTCGGTCACCGATGAAGATGGCCAGGTCTTGGGCGTGTTCACCGATGGCGATTTGCGCCGCTTGGTTGAAAGGGGGGCCGACCTGCGCGCCCTCAAAGCGCGTGACGTGATGAAGTCCCAGCCGCGCACCATCCGCCTAGACGCGCTGGCCGTGCAAGCGGCTGAGGCCATGGAACAGTTTCGCATCACCAGCATCTTGGTGGTCGATGAGGCCGGACGCCTGTGTGGCGCCCTCAACACCAACGACCTGATGCGGGCCAAGGTGATTTGAAATGCAAGTCCTGATTCCCGCTTTGCACTACCCCCCCGAATTGCTTTTGCAGGCCCAAGGCATTCGCGTGGCTTTTTTCGATGTCGATGGGGTCCTGACCGATGGCGGACTTTACTTTTCCGAATCGGGCGAAGCCCTCAAAAGGTTCAACGCTCTCGATGGCCAGGGGTTGAAATTGTTGCAGCAAGCGGGCATCACGCCGGTCGTCATCACCGGGCGCGACTCACCGGCCCTGCGTTTGCGCCTGAAGGCCTTGGGCATTGTCCATGCCCGCTTTGGCACCGAAGACAAAGGCCCAGCGGCTGAAGTTTTTTTGCAAATCCTGGGTCTGAACTGGTCACAGGCTGCGGCCATGGGCGATGACTGGCCCGATTTGCCCGTCATGCAGCGCGTGGCCTTTGCCTGCGCGCCCGCCAACGCGCACGCACAGGCCAAAGCCCTGGCCCACCACGTCACCACCGAGCGGGGCGGCGAAGGCGCAGCGCGTGCATTTTGCGATGTTTTGCTGGTCGCCAGTGGCCGCTACGCCCAGCTTTTGGCGCAGGTCGGCGTCAGCGCCAACACGGGCCCATCCGCATGAGCATCTTGCGCCACCTGCTGGACAAACTCAGCGTCTACCTGCCCTTGATCGTGATGGCCTTGCTGGCCTTGGGCACTTGGTGGCTGGTCAGAAGCGTGCCCGGCTTGCTGGAGCCCATTGCCCCGCAGTTGGTCCGGCAAGATCCCGACTACAGTTTGAGCCGTTTTTCAGTCCAATCCTTCAACGCCAGTGGGCGCATGACGCGCGAAGTCAGTGGTGAAAATGCCCAGCATTTTCCGGCCAACAAAACACTGGTTATTTCGCAAATTCGCATGACCGCCGAAAGCGACAACGGCGCCAGAATGCTTGCCCAGGCCACACAAGGCCTTGTCGCCGACGATGGAAAAACCATCACCCTCACTGGCCAGGCCAACGCCATCCGACACGCCTATGGCAACAGCCCAAAAATTGAGCTCCAAGGCGAACGCTTTGTGGCTTTGCCCGATGAAGACCGACTGCTGTCCTCCGCGCCTGTTCGCATCGAGCGCGGCCACGATGT
>CAMCNQ010000094.1 GCA_945875955.1 Limnohabitans sp. Rim8
GGCTTGCGCGAAGCTGCCGCCATCCTTTGAAGTGGGCCCTGAACCGCTCAGCGCATCATCCTAAATCCGGCAGTTGGGCACGGCCGAGGGGCTGACGAAGCAGGTCTCTGGCCAGGCGCGAGTGCCCCCCCGGACTGCCTGTCCGGGGGGTGCGAGCAACAAGGCCAGAGGCCTGAAGCGGCAGACCTGCGGCCGTGCAGCGCTTGACCCATGAGGTGAAGACCGTCGTGGGCGCAAGTGTTTGATTCATCAAGTGTTCAAAGCGCAAGCAAGCGGCCAACTGCCGGGTTAAGGTTTAGCCCAAAGGCGGTTTTTTTCAGCCGCGCCAGGCCCGCACAAATTCTGTGGCCTTGGCCTGCACCTGGGCGGCAGGCCTTCCGGGTGCATACAGCGCCGAGCCCAATCCAAAGCCACTGGCACCTGCGCTGCGGTAGGCGGCCATGCCGTCGGGCGTGATGCCGCCCACCGGCATCAAAGCGGCATGGGCGGGCAACACGGCCCGCAGCGCCTTGACGGTGCTGGGTGAAATCATCTCGGCTGGAAACAGTTTCAGGCCATGGGCGCCAGCATCAAGTGCCGCAAAAGCCTCGCTGGGCGTGGCCACACCGGGCAGCACCACCATGCCCAGCGCCAGGGCTTGGGCCACCACCGCCGGGCTGAAGTTGGGCGCCACAACCAGACGGCCGCCAGCGGCATGCACGTCTTTCACTTGCTGCGCGTTGAGCACGGTGCCAGCGCCAATCAGCGTGTGCGGATAAAGCGCCGACAAGCTGCGGATGCTGTGCAAAGGCTCAGGCGAGTTCAGCGGCACCTCGATGATGGCAAAGCCGCTGTCCACCAGCGCCTGGCCGATGGCCGGGGCTTCGGCGGGCGTCAGGCCGCGCAAGATGGCGATCAAGGGCAGTTGGGCCATGGCTTGGGCCAGAGTTTCGGCGGCAGGGTGGGCAGGTGTTGTCATGTGTGGCTCATTGGTAGGAGCGGCGTCCCCGCCGCGATGGATCGTGCGAATGATTTGTAGGAGCGGCGTCCTCGCCGCGATGGATCGTGAGAACGATTTGTAGGAGCGGCGTCCCCGCCGCGATGCGTCGTGAGAACGATTTGTAGGAGCGGCGTCCCCGCCGCGATGCGTCGTGCGAATGATTTGTAGGACCGGCGTCCCCGCCGCGATGCTTGTTTGGCTGGTCAGCATACGAAGGCCAATAAGAACATTTGCCCAAGTCGCTTCAGCGCCATGGCTTTGACATTTCAAGCACAGCGGCGCGCTGGGGCATGGGTGCGACGGCACCAAAACCTTGCACGGACAAAGCGGCCGCGGCATTGGCATAAGCGGCGGCATCCCACAAGTCGTCACCGGCCGACAAACGCGCCAACAAGTTGCCGGCGAAACAATCGCCCGCACCGGTGGCGTCCACCGCTGTGACCGCATGGCCAGGCAAGGCGCGCAGGCTTTGGCCGTCACTGGCAAGGGCGCCATCGGCCCCGAGCTTGAGCACCACTTGCGCCGCGCCTTGGGCGTGGCTCCAGGCGACGATGTCGGCAGCTTGGGTGAGGCCGGTGAGGGCGGTCATGTCTTCCAGGCTGGGCAAAAACAAGTCGCACAAGCGCACTGCTTGTTGGATGCACGCTTGCGCACGGGCCAGGGGCCACAGCGACAAACGCAGGTTCGAGTCCAGCGCCACCCGCGTGCCCACATCCCGGGCGTGTTGCATGGCGGCGAACACGGTGTCGCAGGCCGAAGCCGATATCGCCAATGAAATGCCGGACAGGTGCAGCCAGTGACTTTGGGCAATGGCCTGGCCCCAGTGTTGCGGCACATCGTGCGGCTGCATGCGGCTGGCCGCTGATCCGGCACGGGCATAGCTGAAGTGGTGGCCCTGTGCATCGTGGCTTACAAAATACATGCCGGTGGGGGCTTGCGCGTCGCGCAGCACGGCTGTGGTGTCCACGTTTTCTCGCTGCCACAAATCCATGAGGCGGTCGCCCCAACGGTCAAGCCCCAAGCGCGTGAGGTAAGCCACCCGCGCCCCAGCCCGGGCTGCAGCAATGGCGGCGTTGCTGGTGTCGCCACCAAAGCCTTGCAGGTACAACGGGGCTTGGTTGACATCTGCCTGCGGCCGTTGGTTGAACTCGACCATGGCTTCGCCCAAGGCCACGATGTCAAGGGTTTTGAAGGGACGGTTCATGTGAAAAAGCAAATCATGGAACACAAAAAAGGGCACTCTTGAGGCACTGTCAGCCAGCCACCAAGAGGTGGCAGCGCCAAGCCTCTGGATTGATGCAAGGGACAGGCCGCTGTATGCAGTGCGCTCGTCAAGAGGAGTGCTTTTTAATCTGGCTTGATGCCCGCATCCTTGACCACCTTTTTGTAGGTTTCAAATTCATCGTCCATGGCTTGCTGAAAATCGCGCGCACTGGAGCCCACACGAACCACACCCGCATCGCGCAATTTGGCCTCGGCCTCTGGCGTGCGCAGGAAAGCCTGGATCTCTTCGGACAATTTGTTCACGATCGCTTGCGGCGTTCCAGCAGGTGCCATCATGCCGTGCCAAGGTTGCACATTGAATCCCGGGATGACATCCGCGATGGGCGGCACATCAGGGGCAAAGAATGCGCGCTCTTTGGACGACACGCCCAGTGCTCTGAGCTTGCCCGTCTTCACATGGGGCAAGGAGGTTGTGGCTGCATCCATGGAAGCTTCTGTCTGTCCTGCAATCAACTCGGCGACCATCGGGGCCGAGCCTTTATAGGGAATATGGACCATCTTGGTGCCGGTTTGCAACAGCATGAGTTCCATGCCCAAATGCAGCGATGAGCCAACGCCCGATGAGCCGTAGGACAACTTGCCAGGATTGGCCTTCAGGAAGTTGATGAAATCTGGCAGCGTGCGTGCGGGCACCTTGTCTGCATTGACCACCAGAATCAGTGGCGTTGCGCCAACCATCGAGATGGCGGCAAAGTCCTTCACCGGCTGATAGGGAAATGCGCCGGGGCGCACAGCGGGATTGATGGCATTGGCTGCGATGTTGCCCATTCCGATGGTGTAACCATCCGGCGCGGCCTTGGCCACCACGTCCATGCCCAAGCTCGAGCCCGCACCCGGACGGTTGTCCACGATGAAAGGCTGACCCCATTTGGCTTGCAGGTGGGCTGCAACCATGCGGGCCATCATGTCGGCTGCGCCCCCAGCGGGCACCGGCACAATGACGCGCACCGACTTGCTGGGGTAATTGGGGGTCTGTGCCAATGCCGGTGTGGCCACGACAGCAGCCGCAGTCAGAGCCACCAGCGCCACTAAGCTGCCATAAAGGCGGGATTTCAAAGTCATCATCATCTCCTGGGTTGTTGTCATCTCATTAAAAAAAACACGTCGGTCAAAAATGGTCAATTCAGCGACGGCGACAAAAATGCATCGCCTTGTTTTCAGGGTTTTGGCAGTCAGAGCTATCCAGCAAAAGTTGTCTCGGGCAGGCCCCTCACGCCAGGAATTCGAATGGCAAACAGCGAGCCCGATAAGGGTGCCGACTCAAGGGCCTTTTCATTCAGTCTGACAGAAGCGCTGGTGACATACAGCGTGTCCAGGTTGGCACCGCCAAAGCAGCAACTGGTTGGGCGGGGAACGGGCATTTTGACGCGCAGCATTTCCTGTCCGTCCGGGGAGTAACGCGACACTCGCCATGCATCCCAGATGGCAATCCACAAGCAGCCCTCTTCATCCACGGTCATGCCATCGGGCGTGCCGTCGCTGGCATCGAGCGTGATGAAAGCGCGGCGGTTCTCGATGGAGCCCGTGAGCAAATCAAAGTCGTAGACATAGATGGTCCGCCGCGGTGAATCCGCAAAGTACATCCGCTTGTTGTCGGGGCTCCAGCCCAGGCCGTTGGCGACTGTAAAACCAGAGTCCATTTTTTTCCAGGTTCCGTCGGCATCGACCCTGAACAGGTTGCCACGGTTGGCGGCCGTGCCCATGTCGAGTGTGCCTATCCAGAGTCGCCCCATGCGGTCACACTTGCCGTCGTTGTAGCGATTGCCCGGACGGTCAGATTCGGGATGGCAAAAAAAGCGCAAGTTCTTGCTGTCCAGGTCAAGCGTCATCAAGCCACCGGGCGTTGCAACCAGCAGGCCGCCCGTGGCTTTGGGAATGGCCACACTCACCATCGATCCCAGCTTGACCTCGGTGTCGACCCCTTTCTGGGTGTCGTAACAATGGACGGCTGGCGTCAAGATGTCGACCCAGTACAGCGCGCTGTCTCGCGGTGACCAGGTGGGGCCTTCACCCAGCAGTGACCTTGTTTGCGCGACACACTGAATGTTGAAGCGGGCATCGTCAGGCGGCACCGCTTTGGGTTCGATCGACATGAACTGCCCTCCTGCGTTGTGGGAAATGGTGCGTGCCGCACCTATCAGTGTGGAAGAAAGGCTGTGCGCACGGGCGGCGTCCAGGTGCGCAGGTGCACCTGTGAACGAAACGGCACCAATAGGCCTGCCTTCAATGTCAAAAATCGGCGCTGAAACGCTGGCGACTGAGCTGTCGAATTCCATGTATTCAAGACCGTAACCCCGGGCCCGCGTCAAGTCGAGTTCACGCCTGATGTGGTCAATGGTGGTGAGGGTGTGGTCGGTGTAGGCCTTCATTGTCAGGCTTTGCAAAAGCTCAACTTGCTTTTGCGGATCCAGGTAAGCCACGATGACCTTGCCAAGTGCGGTGGCATGGATGGGCAATCGAAGGCCTACTTTGGATGTCAGGCGCACATCCTGGCCCGCTTCTTCGGATGCGATCAAGACGATGCTGTCACCGTCAAGCACCGCCAATTGGGCCGTTTCACCCACCACGTTCCTCAGCTTTATCAGTTCATCCTGAGCCGCAAGCCTAAGGTCGAAATCACTCCACACCTCGTGTGCCAATTCGAGCAGTCGAAAACCAAGCTGGTAGGTTTTTGAATAGGTGTCGTGGCGCAACAGCCCCTCCCGCATCAAGGTGGCAAGAATGCGGTGCAAGGTGGCCTTGGGCAGATTGCCCGCCCGCAGCAATTCCGTGAAGGTCATGGGCGCACGGGCGATTGAAAGAATATTCAACAGGCTCATGGCTTTCTCAAGAACACCCGCGCCAGCTGCGCTTATGGACTCTTCTGGGGCGGTGATGGGTTCTTTGATCGACATGCGGGGTGATTTCAAAAGTGTTCCACTGAGAGAAACAAAATGATTGTACTGAGTCAATTTCTGAGGGGCGGTACATCCGTTTGCCCCAATATAAGCCACGAAAATCAAATTGGCGACGATTCAGCCTGTTCTTTTGTTCAGGGTAAGCACCAATGGTTGGAACTTACGATATGAAAAATAATACATTTAGCAGATTTGTTCCAACCAATGAAACTTTAAACAGGAGACAGCATGATCACCAGAAGACTTTTCACAGCCTCTGCAGCCGCCACTTCAGTTGTCGGCGCCTTTCCCGCATTGGCCCAGTCCAAAGCGCTCACCTATGTGGGTTGGTCGCAAGACGAGGCCGCCAGCAAGCCCACGCTTTCGGCCATGTTTGAGGGGTACCGCAAGGCCAATGCCGACGTTAAGTTGGATGTGGTCGGATTTCCCTGGGGGCAGATGCAGCAAAACATTTTGCTTCGGTTGCGCTCCGGCCAGCCGCTTGACGTGGTTCAACTCGCCGAGCGTTGGCTGCCGCAATTTGCCAGCACCGGAAAAATGCATGATTTGCACGAGGTTTACGGCAAGGCGGCACTCGAGAAGCTGATCAGCCCCGGTGTCCTGAAGTTGGGCGACTACCGTGGCAAGCAGTTTGGCCTGCCATGGACAGCGGGTTCTATCGGCATGGTGGCCAACCTGAAGGTGCTCAAGGATGCCGGCGTCTCCGCGCCACCCAAGACAATAGATGCCTTCATTGAGGCGCTCAAGGCCATCAAGAGAACGCAGCCACAAAGCGTGCCTTACGCCATGACAACCAAAAACAACAATTCCCTGAGCCCTGATTTTCAGGTCTGGCTTTGGACTTTTGGGGGTGAGATTTTTGATGCCAAAGGCAAGGTGACGGTCAACAGTGCCGCCGCCGTGCGTGCGCTGTCGTTCATGACGGATTTGGTCAAGGACGGGCTGGCCGCCAAAGACATCGACCGGCCTGACGCGCGCCGCATGTATGCGCAAAATCAAACTGGCTTTTACCAAGATGCGCCACTGGCACGTGGTTTTGCCCGCAACAACTCTGGCAAAGGCACTGAGTTCGATGTCTTTGTGCAAGCCATGGCCACGCCAGTTTTGAAGAGTGGCGACACACCGCAGTCTTTCGCCTGGGGGCATTTGCTGACCATGTTCAACGATGGCAAGGGCGCGCCGAATGCGCAGTCCATGCAGGCCAAACTTGCAAGCCATTTGGCATTGAGCGATGCCAATCAGCTTCAGTATTTCAAGGAACAAGGTTTGTTCCCCGTCACCAACAGCGCTCTGGCTTTGCTGGCCAACGACCCCTATGTGTCTGCCTGGACCCAAGGATCCCGCACAGCCGAGCGGGATGAGGTGTCGCAGTGGACCACCTCCGCGGACCCGGTCACCATCATTGGTGAAGAAGTGCAAGGTTCGCTGCTGGGTCAAAAGACACCGCAGGCTGCCATTGAAAGCATGGGCAAACGGCTTGAGGCGAAGATGGCCGAGTTGCCCAAGGCTTGACGCGCGACGGCAAAACCCCAATGGCGACTGAAACAATGACGATACGCCAGAGCGCCAAGCGGGGTCAACTCAAGGCGCACGAGCGTCGCACCGGGCTTTTGCTTTTGGTGCCAGCGCTGCTGGCCTTTTGTGCCGTGATTCTTTACCCGTTCATTCAATCGATGCGCTTGTCCTTGTACAAGTTCACGATTGAAATGGACAAGCCTGCCTTTGTCGGCCTTGGCAACTTCTCGCGCTTGCTCAGCGACCCTGGCACCACAACGGTGTGGCTCAACACACTGTTGTTCGTGGTGGCGACCACAGGCTTGACCTTTGTGCTGGGCCTGGCGTGGGCGCTGATGATGAACCAATCATTCAAAGGGCGCGTGTTCGTGCGGTCTGTGTCATTGCTGCCGTGGGTGCTGCCCACCACCGTCACGGCTTTTTTGGCCGCATGGATTTTCAACGGGCAGTACGGTGTCCTCAATGCGGTGCTGCTGTCTGTCGGCGCCATCGCAGAGCCTATTACCTGGCTGGCCGAAGAAAAGGGCGCCATGGCAGCGGTCATATTGACCAAGGCATGGCTTTCCGTTCCCTTGTTCATGGCGTTCTTTCTGGCCGGTCTGCAGGGTGTCTCTCAGGATCAGCTGGACGCTGCACGGGTGGATGGGTGCCAAAACCTCGGTGTGTTGAGGTATGTGGTCCTGCCCCATCTCGCCCCCACGATGATCATCGTGACCATCTTGGGTGCCATGGGCAATCTGCAGGCTTTTGATGTGATTTACGCCCTCACGCAAGGCGGCCCCATCAAGGCCACCACCATGTTGTCGGTGGAGGTCTACAAACAGGCGTTTCAGAACTGGGACATGGGCACCGCCTGTGCAGTGGGGGTCATTTGGTTTGTCACCATCGCCATCCCGACCACGTTTTACCTGCGCATTTTGTTCAAGCGCGAAAGTTGAACCCATGTTGAAACTTTTGACTTGGCGCGCCAGATTTGCGTTCTGGGCGGTCTTTGCCGTGATTGCCTCGTTTCTCTTTCTGCCCTTGGTCTGGATGGTCCTGACGTCCATCAAACCAGAGAGTGAAATTTTCGTGCGCTTTCCCACCCTTTGGCCAAATGCCCCAACCTTGGGCAGCTACACCAGTTTGTTTGGCCGTGGCGACATGGTGAGCAACCTCAAAAACAGCTTGATCACTGCCGGTGGTGGTGCGCTGTTGACGGTGTTTCTGGCAACCTATGCCGCCTACAGCTTCGCCAAATTCCGCTATCGGGGACGCAAGCCTTTGATGTTTCTCATGCTGTCTGCGCAAATGTTTCCGTTTGCCATGCTGCTGATCAGCCTGTACCCGTTGCTGCAGCAATTTGGCTTGCTCAACACGCACCTGGGTTTGATTCTGGCCTACATCATTTTGGCCCTGCCCAGTGGGACCTACATGTTGTACAGCTATTTTGTGAACATTCCTACCGAGATCATTGAGGCGGCGCGGGCCGATGGGGCGGGCGAGCTCTACATCCTTCACCGAATTGTCTTGCCATTGGCCATGCCCGCCATGGTCACGGTGGGGCTGTATTCCTTCATGTGGGCTTGGAACGACCTGTTGTTTTCGCTCACGCTGATCACCAAGCCCGAGCTGCGCACGGTGGGGCCTGCGCTTTTGCTGAACTACATCGGCGAGAGCAAGAGCGACTGGGCAGGCGCCATGGCGGCGTCCATCGTCAGTTCATTGCCCGTGGTCATCGGGTTTGCCTTTTTGCAAAAATTCTTCATTCAGGGTCTGACGGCCGGTGCAGTGAAATCATGAGGTTTGTTGTATGAGGTTTGATCTATGAGGCTCAGTCACAAGGTCGCCATCGTCACCGGTGCGGGCCGCGGTATCGGCTATGCCATTGCGCTCGGGTTTGTGGCTCAGGGCTGCCAAGTCGTTGCGCTTGAGCGGGACAAGGCGGCGGCGCAAGACCTCAAGAAGCGCATGCCTGACCACCAGGTCAAAACCGTGGACGTGACCGACAAAGCCGCCATCCTCAAGGTCGTCAAACAAACCATGGCCCGGTTTGGCCGGATTGACATCTTGGTGAACAACGCGGTGGCTTACACCGAGCGGCCTGCCCATTTGTGCACCGACGATGAGTGGGACAGCACGATCGATTCCGCCCTGTCTTCTGTTTTTCGCGCCTGCCGTGCGGTGCTGCCGCACATGATGAAAGCGCGCCAGGGCAGCATCGTGAATTTGAGTTCGGTCAACCAGATCACGGCCAACCCCAATCTGGCCGCTTACACCGCAGCGAAGGGTGGCATTCGCGCCCTGACCAAGCAACTGGCCGTGGAGTACGGCCCCTATGGCATTCGCTGCAATGCCGTGGCGCCCGGGCTGATCATGACGGCGCGCACACTCGAGGGCCGCTCCGCTGCCGACCTTCGGCTGGACAAGGAGGCCTACCCCATAGGACGTGTTGGTGTGCCAGACGACGTTGCAAACGCAGTGATTTACCTCGCATCTGACGAGGCCAGCTTTGTGACCGGTGTCGAATTGCCCGTTGACGGCGGCTTGACATCGCTTGCGCCCTCGGCACTCGTGTCGCCCAAGATTCGCGGCTGGTGGGGCCGCAAACCCATTCAACTTTCTGATGATGAATAAGTCCATGAAACAAGCTCACGCCAAACCCGCCACCGGGGTCTATCCGGTGCTGCCCACACCCTTTAATGCCCTCAAGGCGCCGGACACAGATGGCCTGCGCACGCTGGTGCGTTACCTCATTGCAAGCGGCGTTGATGGCATGACCTACCCTGGTGTTGCCAGCGAGTTCGCGCAACTGAGTGAACAAGAGCGCGCCGAACTGACTGAGGTGGTACTTGATGAGGCGGCGGGGCGCGTGCCCGTCATCGCCGGGGTCACCAGTGGCGACATGGCTGTGACCCTGCGCCTGGCCAAGGCCGCAATCAAGGGCGGCGCGGTGGCGCTGATGATTGCGGCACCCGCCGATCGCAAGACGGCTGACGAACAGATCGCCTACTTCACCCAGATTGCCAGCGAATTGCCGGACGTTGCGATCATGTTGCAAAACGTGCCGCCGCCTGTGGGCGCAGGGCTGGACCCTGAGGTGCTTGTGCAAATTCTGAACGCAGTACCCGCAATTCGCTACGTCAAGGAAGAGGCATTGCCCAGTGGGCAACGCCTGAGCGTCATCTTGGCCGCAGCGCCCCCATCTCTGGCAGGGGTTTTTGGCGGCGCTGGTGGGCGCTACATCACCGACGAATTGCGCCGGGGTGCGTGCGGCACCATGCCCGCCATCGAACTGGCCGAGGTGCATGTCGCCCTTTTCAAGGCACATCGCCAAGGCAATGCGGATGTGGTGCGTCAGCTGTTCACCCGCATGTTGCCGGTGTTGAACATTCAGGCGGTCTTTCGCTGGTCGTTGACCAAGTATGTCCTCAAAAAACGCGGTCTTATCGCCCAATCCACGCAACGCATCGCGGGGCCAACCCTTGATGCCATTGATGAGCAGGATGTGGATGCCTTTTTGGCCGACCTGAAAGACCTGCTGCTGGCTCCAAGGGCGCTCAGTCAAGCGATCAAACGACCAAAGGGAGCCCATGGCCCAGCTTGAATTGAAAAATGTCTCCAAAACTTTTGGCGACACCACGGTCATTCACGGCCTGGACTTGACCGTTGAACATGGCGACTTCTGTGTGTTTGTTGGCCCTTCCGGCTGCGGCAAATCGACGCTGCTGAG
>CAMCNQ010000095.1 GCA_945875955.1 Limnohabitans sp. Rim8
CGGCATTGATCAAGACGGCATCGACCTGGTCAACATAGGCTTGGTGAATGCGCTCACACATCGCGCCCTCGTGGTTGGTCTGGTAGCACTCGACTTCAGCTCCAAGTTCTTGGCCCAGCTGTTGCAAGTTGGCATTGATCTCATCTAGGGTGATGGTGCCGTATTGCTTGGGGTCGCGTTTGCCGAACATGTTGTGGTTCACGCCGTGCAGCATCAAGACTTTCATGAAAACTCCTAAATGGTTGAACAAGGGGTCAAAGAAAAGCTTTGACCCCTTGTTTGTTGAACTTTCACGCCGATTGGACGGCCTGAAAGCCGCAGGCCATCACTTGCGCAACTTGGCCAACTCAGCTTCCAATTCGGCCACCGTGGCCGTGATCAGCTCTCCATGCTTGGCAATCACGGGCTTCATCTTGTCGCGCAGGATGGCCACTTCGGTCGGCGGCAGAGTGGTCACTTGCATGCCGTTTTTCTTCAGGTTTTCCAGCAAACTGGCTTCCTGAGTGCGCGCCTGGGCGCGTTGAAACTTGGAGGACTCGGCGGCTGCATCGCTGATGATTTTCTTTTCAGCGGCCGACAAGGTGTCCCAAAACTTCTTGCTGATCACGACCGACTGGGGGTTGTACTGGTGACCCGTCAAGGTCAGGTGCTTTTGCACTTCAAACAACTTGGCTCCGTTGATGGTGGCCACCGGGTTTTCCTGGCCGTCCACGGCTTTTTGTTCCAGCGCTGCATACAACTCGGGAAAGGGCAGCGGCGTGGGGTTGGCACCCAAAGCCTTGACCCAGTCGACGTTGATCGGGTTGGGGATCACGCGCAGTTTCAAGCCTTCAATTTCAGACACCTTGTTGATGGCGCGGCGGCCATTGGTCAGGTGGCGAAAGCCCAGTTCGTAGTAGCCCAAACCCACCAAACCTTTTTCTTCCAGCTTGGCATGCATTTTTTTGCCAAAGGCGCCGTCCACCACCACATCCGCCTCTTGACCACTGGCGAACATGAAGGGGAAATCAAACACGGAAAAGTCGCGCACTTGCGAGGCAAAAATGCCCGAGTTCATCGCTGCCATCTCCAAGGTGCCACCTTGGATGGCCGAGACGTTGGCTTGGTCACTGCCCAGTGCGCCGGCAGGGAACAGGTTGACCTTGATCTTGCCGGTCGAGGTTTTCTCAACGATTTCCTTGAACTTTTCCATGCCTTGAATGATGGGGTGACCCGCCGCATTCTGGTTGGCAAACTTGATGGTTTTGTCTTGCGCCGAAGCCACGCCCAATGCAGCCAAAGCCACGGTCGCAATCAAGGACTTGATGAATAAACGTTTCATGAGATGTCTCCAAATAAAGTGAATCGGACGTACGCTTGTCATGCAGTGGTTTGTCGTCTGGCGTACCCGGTCAGACGACTTACCGGAAAACTCAATAAAACCAGCGGGCGGGCACCATCACCAGTGCCGGGAAAGCCACCATGGCAAACATGATGGCGAACTGGGCCATCATGAAAGGCATCACGCCGCGCGTGACCTCGTCCATGCTGATTTTGCCCACCCCCGCCACCGCATTGAGCACGGTGCCCACGGGCGGTGTGATCAGGCCAATGGCGCAATTGATGATGAAAAGCACCCCAAAATAAACCGGGTCAATGCCAGCGGCCTTGACCACCGGCATGAGAACCGGCGTCAAGAGCAAAATGGTGGGCGTCATGTCGAGCGCGGTGCCGACCACAATGATGATCACCATGATGGTGAACATGAGCAAACGAGGGCTGTTCAGCAAGGGCTGCAAAATCTCGATCAACTGAGCGGGCAAATTGGCCACCGTGATCAACCAGGCCGAGACCATGGCAGCGGCCACCAAAAACATCACCACCGCGCTGGTTTTGGCCGAACTCACAAACAAGGGGTACAGGTCTTTCAGGCGCAGTTCACGGTAAACGACGGTCGAGATGAACAAGGCGTACACCGCAGCCACCACCGCCGCTTCGGTTGGGGTGAAGACCCCAAACTTCAAGCCAAACACCACGATCAAGGGCATCACCAGCGCCCAAGTCGCTTCACGCATGGCCACCTCCATTTCGCCCATGGATTTGCGTGGTGGCACCTGCACCATTTCACGCCGAGCCAACCACCACCAGGTGACCCACAAGGAAGCACCCAACATGATCCCGGGCACGATACCGGCCATGAACAGTTTGGAGATGGACACGTTGCCCGCCACGCCAAAAATCACAAAACCAATACTCGGCGGAATGACCGGGGCAATGATGCCCGCCGAGGCAATCAAGCCTGCCGAGCGGGACCGGTCATGGCCTGCGGCCACCATCATGGGCAAAAGCAAGGCCGACAAAGCCGCCGCATCGGCCACGGCCGAGCCGGACAAGGCCGCCATGATCACTGCAGCCATGATGGTCACGTAGCCCAAGCCGCCTTTGATGTGGCCCACACAGGCCATGGCGAAATTCACGATGCGGCGCGACAAGCCCCCTGCGTTCATGATTTCACCCGCCAACATGAAAAAGGGCACCGCCAGCAATGGGAAACTGTTGGCACCTTCGAGCAGGTTTTGCGCCAGGATCTGGGCGTCGAACATGTTCAGGTGCCACATCAAAGCCACACCACAGAGCAACAATGAAAAGGCGATCGGGATACCGAGGGCCATGGCTCCGAGCAGCGAAAAAATAAAAACAGCGATGGTCATGTGGCTCTGCGTCCTGTTCAGGTTTTGTCTGCGCCGTGTGGCGACTCTTCGGTGTCTTGGACCATGACCAAGTCTTCATCGCGCACTTGGCCGGTGAGCAAGCGCAGCAAGTCGGTGAGCAAAATCAAGCCCCCCAACACCGCAAACACCACCCCAGGCGCGTAGATCCAGGCCATGGACACTTCCATCACCGCGCTGGTACTGCCCAGATTGATCACGGTCTGTTGGTAGGCACCACTGAACAACAACCAGCAAATGAACAGCATCAAGCCGTAGGACAGCGCCAAGCAAAACTTTTTGCCAGAAGGACCCAATTTGCCCACCAGCATGTCTGTGCCCAAGTGGCCGTGTTCCTTCAGGGCCACGATGGCACCCATGAAGGTCATCCAGACGAAAAGCCAGCGCGACAACTCTTCAGACAAGGTGATGCCCGAGTTGAACGCATAGCGCATGACCACGTTGCCAAACACCAAAACCACCATCACGGCCAAACAAGCGGCCATGACCATGCTGAGGATTGTGCAAAAACCATCCAGGATTTTTTGAACCAAGACATCACTCCCGATGAAGACAAGCTCTAATGTACGAACTGGTTAGTTTTATCGTCACAGTAGAAACCCTAATAGAAAGGGGCCAAGCCCTGTCGGTTATGCCGAAACCGAATGGCCAACAAAGCGCAAGATCAACTCGACCACATGCACCCGCTTGAGGGTGCTGGCTTTGTCTTGGCTGTGGCGGTCCTGAAAGATCAAGCCAAACGTGTGGCGGTTGGACACATTAAAAAACGTGAAGGCCGAAATCGCGGAATGGATGTCCACCGGGTCCAGCCCGGGTCTGAACACCCCTTGGGCCACACCCCGGTCATAGACATCGCGCACCGACTCAATGGCTTGGGTGTTGAGCTTCTGGATGCTCTGGCTTTGCCGCAAATAGTCGCCGCGCTGGATGTTCTCGTTCATCACCAGGCGGATGAAGTCTTCGTTGTCGCGGTGGTGGTCATAGGTGAATTCCACCAGCCGCTGCAAGGCCTGAACAGGCGGCAGATCGTCCAGGTGCAGGTCCGACTCGATGGCCCGCATGCGCCGATACGCATCTTCGAGCACCGCGAGGTACAAGCCGTCTTTGCTGCCGAAGTAGTAATAGATCATGCGCTTGCTGGTGCGCGTGGCCGCCGCGATCGCATCAATGCGCGCACCCGAGAGGCCCTTGTCGGCAAACTCAT
Source organism: Limnohabitans sp. Rim8 (assembly GCA_945875955.1). Taxonomy (GTDB): domain Bacteria; phylum Pseudomonadota; class Gammaproteobacteria; order Burkholderiales; family Burkholderiaceae_C; genus Limnohabitans_A. Next base: position 3,913 of record CAMCNQ010000095.1, read on the forward strand.
GGGTGGCCACCTGGAGGATCTCGGCCATGGTGCGGGCCGGATCGTTGGTTCGGCCACTCCCGCTGGGTGCCGATTGCAATGCATCATCAGAATGTACCGTCTGGTTCATTTGCCTAAGTATAGAGTGCCAGCAGTCCTGGCGCACACGGCTTTGCTGGCCTGTTGGCAAACATGTGACGCCCATGGGCTCAGCGCACAGCTACAGTGGACCTGGGACAGTTCACACAAAGGTACAAGCATGACAACAATCGGCATGATCGGCATCGGCATGATGGGCCACGGCATTGCGAGCAATTTGCTCAAGCACGGGCACAGCCTCACGCTTCTGGAACACCCTGGCAACCAGCCGCTGGACGCCCTGCTGGCCGCAGGCGCGCTCACTTGCAACACCCCGCAGGCTCTGGCGCAGCAATCACAGGTGGTCTTGCTGTGTGTCACGGGCTCGCCGCAAGTGGAGGCGGTGTTGTTGGGCGAAGACGGTGTCTTGAAAGGCATGCGCCCGGGCACCATCGTCATCGATTGCTCCACCGCCGTGCCCGCCTCCACCGAAAAAGTCGCGGCCTTGGTGATCGCCCAAGGGGGGCAGTTTCTGGACTCGGCAATGACACGCACCCCCAAGGAAGCGGCCGAGGGACGGCTGAACCTGCTGGTCGGGGGCGATGTGGCCTTGTTTGAAAGCTGCAAACCCCTGTTGTCCTGCTTTGCAGAAAACATCGTGCACACCGGCCCGATAGGTTCGGGCCACCGCATGAAGCTGTTGCACAACTTCGTGTCGCTGGGCAGCGTGGCCTTGCTGGCAGAGGCCGCGGCCTGTGCGCAATTGTCAGGGGTGAGTGCGCAAACCTTTGTGGACGTGCTGGCCATGGGGGGTGGTTGGGGCGCGGCGCTCGAACGCCTCAAACCGGCCATGACCAGTGGCGACACCAGCGGTCTGCGTTTTTCCATGGGCAATGCCCTGAAGGACCTGACTTATTACAACCAGATGGCCCTTGACGCACATGCCGACCACACCGTGGCACAGGCGGTGAAAAGCACACTGCAAGCGGCCTGCCTTGAGGGCGATCCGCAAGCCTTGGTGCCTGAGCTGATTGGGCTGCTGGTCAAGCGCCAAGGCACTTAAGAAGCCTTAAGGACCACGCCCTGGAAAAAATCAAACCAAGGGCACGGTCAAGCAGACGATCACCTCGCGGGTGTCTGGCCTCACCCCGCGCCACCAGGCAAAGGCTTCGGCCGCTTGCTCGGCCAGCATGCCCACGCCATCGGCCAAGCGGGTCACGCCGGCTTGGCGCGCCCGCTGCAAAAACGGCGTCAGGCCCTTGCCGTAGGTCAGGTCGTAGGCCAAGCAGCCATGCGCGAACACCGAAGTGGGAATGGGCAGGTCTTGCGCCGTCAAACTGGCCGAGGTGGCGTTGAACACCACATCAAAAGCATCCCCGTTAAGGTCGGCGTAATTCAGGGCCCGCACCGGCACTGCGGCCCCTGGGTGTTGCCGCGCCAATTCAAGCAGCGCTTGGGCCTTGGCCAGGTTGCGGTTGACGATCACCAGTTCAGCAGGCCCTTGGGCCAACAGCGGCAGCAAGGCCCCGCGCGTGGCACCGCCTGCCCCCAACACCAAGACCCGACGCCCCTTGAGCGGACAGGCCAGGTTGTGCACCACATCGCGCACCAGGCCCACGCCATCAAAGTTCTCGGCATAAACCTTGCCGCCTTCAAACTTCATGGCGTTCACCGCGCCCGCCATTTGCGCACTCGGCGCCAAGTCGCTGGCATAGGCAAAGGCGTCCAGCTTGAAAGGGGCTGTCACATTCATGCCCCGGCCACCGGCGGCGCGAAAAGCGTCCACGCTGGCGGCAAACCCACCCAAAGGGCCAAGCAGCTTGGTGTAGGCCATGTCCTGACCCGTGACCTGCGCAAAGGCGTTGTGGATCAAGGGCGATTTGCTTTGTTCGATGGGGTTGCCAATCACGGCGTAACGGTCGGTCATGCGCTTGTTTTCAAAAAATCAGGCTTCAATCTTATCGCCCAGAGGCACTGCCGCCTTGTAGCCCCCAGGCTGGCGGCCTGAGTTGTACTTTTTGCATGCACCCGATCAAGCGACTTGGTCGCCGCCAAGGCCTCGGCCCAACCGCCTCAGTTGCGCCCCACCAAACGGTGGACAAACACGCCCAGCACGGCGAGGCCAAGCGCCGCCACGCTGAAGGCATAGGGCAGCCAACCATGGTCCACGGTGACGGCCATCAGCAGCACGCCACTCGATTGGCCAAAAAACAGCAAACTGGCAAACAAGGTCACAGCCGTGCCGCGCGAGGCCGGGGCCATTTGGGTGGCCTGAACCTGCATGGTGTTGTGCAGCATGTAAAAACCAAAGCCGGTGGCAAAACAGCCCAACATGCCCAAGGCCGGTTGGTTCGCCCAGCCCAACACAAGCAGGCCCAAAACGATGAAGGACACACCGACTTTGACCAAGCCGCGCTCGCCGCCCAACCAAGCCATCCAGCGGCGCGCCATTTGGCTGTAGACCAAGCCCCCCACGCCATACAGCATCATGACCGAGCCGGCCATCACCACACCCATGTTGAACTGCTGTTGCAAGTGGGTGGGAATGAAGGCCAAAGGGCCAAACACCAAGGCACCCTCGACAGCCGTGACGGCCAAGACTTGGCGCACCCGGGCCACACGCAGCATCTGCAAGGTGTTGGCAAAATAAGCCACAAACCCCGTTGCGCCCGGGTGAGCTGTGGTTGCCGCTGTGGGCAGGCTGCGCCGCAGACGCCACAGCAAAAATGCAGCGCTGGCAAACAGGGCCGAGACCAAGGCAAAGGCATTGCGCCAACCCAGGTGTTCGGCGGCAAAACCGCCAAACCACAGACCCGCCATCATGCCGCTGACGGTGAAGCCCATCAGCTTGGCCAAGGTTTCCTGCCTGCGGTCATAAGCGACTTGGTCGCCTATCCAGGCCATGGACAAAGGCACAATGCCCGCTGCTGCTGCCCCCATGAAAACGCGCATGATGACCAGCAAGCCCAGGTCTGAAGCCAAGCTGGTGATGGCGCTGAACACCGCACAAGCCAGCACCGCGAATGAAATCACCCGCAATTTGCCAAAGCGGTCGCCCAAGGGGCCGTAAAACAACTGCAGCACGCCATAGGCCACCGCAAAAGAAGAGATCACCAGCGAGGCCTCACCGGTGGTGACCTGGAACTCTTGCCCCAACACCACCAACATGGGGTCGCACAAACGCATGGAGGCCATGCTGGCAAAGCCCGCCAGACCCATCACGCGCAAGCTGTTGCGCTCAACTTGCGCCGCGGTCAGCATCGCTCAGGCCAGTTGCTGTTCAAGATCGTGCAAAACTTGGTAGCAAGGCAAGACCTGGGCGATGCTCGAATTGGGCTCGCGGCCTTCGCGGATGGCGGCAAAAAACTCGCGGTCTTGCAGCTCAATGCCGTTCATGGACACCGCCACTTTCGACACGTCGATCTGCTCTTCCTTGCCAGTGAACAGGTCGTCGTAGCGCGCCAAATAGGTGCCTGTGTCGCCGATGTAGCGAAAGTAGGTGCCCAAGGGGCCGTCGTTGTTAAAACTCAGGCTCAGCGTGCAAATCGCGCCATTGGCCGCTTGCAGCTGGATGCTCATGTCCATGGCGATGCCTAAAGCGGGGTGTATCGGGCCTTGCAACGCATGGGCTTTGACGATGGGGCTGCCGCACTGGTAGGCAAACAAATCCACCGTGTGGGCCGCGTGGTGCCACAGCAGGTGGTCGGTCCAGCTGCGCGCTTGGCCCAGCGCGTTCATGTTGGTGCGGCGGAAAAAGTAGGTCTGCACATCCATTTGCTGGATGTTGAATTCCCCCGCTTTGATTTTGTGGTGCACCCACTGGTGGCTGGGGTTAAAGCGACGCGTATGCCCCACCATGGCCACCAAGCCCGTGGCCTGTTGCACACGCAGCACTTCTTGGCCCTGCGCATACACATCGCACAGCGGAATTTCCACCTGCACATGCTTGCCCGCCTGCAGGCAAGCCAGCGTCTGGCTGGCGTGCATTTGCGTGGGGGTGCACAAAATCACGGCATCCACTTCGGGCAAGGCCAAGCTGTCAGCCAAGTCGGTCGTCACATGCGAGATGCCATATTTGCGCGCGACTTCTTGGGTCTTTGCAAGCTCGCGGCCAATCAAAGACACGACTTCCACGCCCTCGATGTTTTTGATGCCGTCCAGGTGTTTGATGCCAAAGGCACCTGCGCCCGCAAGGGCGACTTTGATGGTTTTGCTCATGTCGTTCTCCAAAAGTGGTTTGTGTAGGCGCTTGCCTGCAAGCGATGATTTGTGTAGGAGCTTGCCTGCAAGCGATGGTTTTTGAAAAGGCTGATAAACCGCAAATTCAATCGCCAGCAGGCTGGCTCCTACGGGTTCATCAGGTGTTTTCCAAAATCACATGCCCCACCGCCGTGTTGCTGGCGGGCACATGGTAGAAGCGGTGGCGCAGCTTGGGCTCGGGGCCTGTCTGCTGGCCATCGTTGATGTCGCTCATGGCGCCGCGTGCGATCAGCCACATCACCAGCTCAATGCCTTCGCTACCAGCCTCGCGCACGTAGTTCATGTGGGGTCTGTTGGCGCAAGCGAGTGGATCGTTGATCAGTTGGTCCAGCCAGGCGTTGTCCCACTCGCGGTTGATCAGGCCGGCGCGCGCGCCCTGCAGCTGGTGGCTCATGCCGCCTGTGCCCCAGATGTGGACATGGATGTCGTCGTCGTAGCTCTCAACCGCTTTGCGAATCGCTTGGCCCAGCTTGAAGCAGCGCTGGCCGCTGGGAACGGGGTACTGCACCACGTTGACGGCAAACGGAATCACCGGGCAAGGCCAGGCGTCTTTGACCGGATCAAGGGAGCCGCACATCAAAGACAGGGGCACGGTCAGGCCGTGGTCCACGTCCATTTTGTTGACGATGGTCAGGTCAAAGTCTTGTTGGATCACCGAGTGCGCGATGTGCGAAGCCAATTCCGGATGGCCTTTGACTATCGGTACCGGGCGTGGGCCCCAGCCTTCGTCAGCGGGCGTGAACTGCGCGGCCGTGCCAATGGCAAAGGTCGGAATCATGTCCAAGCTGAAGGCCGTGGCGTGGTCATTGAAGACCAAGAAAATCACGTCGGGTTTGTTGTCTCTCATCCATTGCTTGGAGAAGTCGTAGCCTGCGAACAGCGGCTTCCAATAGTCTTCCTGGGTTTTGCCCAGGTCCATGGCCGCCCCAATGGCGGGGACATGCGAAGTAAAAACGGATGCGGTGATTTTGGCCATGGGGCTGCTTTCTCAAAACATTGGGGACCTGAAACAATGGGGATCAGACCCCAATTAACAATGAAGCAAAAAGGGGCGCTTATGCTTTTCGGCTTGCTGCGCCTTGGGGTTGGTTGTGCGCTTGGGCATCGCCGTTTTCACCAAGATAGCGGTTGCCTTCTACGCTGCGCCCGCCGCCTATCATCATGTTGCGGTATTCCTCTTCGGTCATGCCGGTCATGGAGCCGGCCATTTGCTGGAAGCTCTTGCCGTCGGTGGCACCGATCTTGGCCAAAAAGTAAATGTTGCCGCCGGTGCGCATGCACCAGTTCAAGTCGCGCGCCAACACCGCCTGCTTTTGCTCCTCGCTCATGGCCCACTCGTCCAGGTAGGCGCGCTCATTGGCCTTGAAGCGCTCGCGGTTCTCGGCCTTCATGAGCGACATGCAAAACTGGTTGATCCAATAGCCTTTACGGCTTTGTTCGGCATCAAAAATGATGGTGCCGGGCACATCCAAATAGGGTTTTTCTATAGCCACAACTTTTCCTTTATTGCAAACACTGGAAGCTGGCGGCGAGGTTCACATCGCCGCCTTGGTAACGCGGCACCAAAGGCCACTGGCACAGGGGCCGGGTGCGCAGTACATTGACGGGCAGGCTGACCGACTGATCAAGCAGGGTCAAATTGGCCGGGGCTTTGCCGCGTTCCACCCAGTCGGTCAAGGCGCCGAGCATGTCCACATTGGCCGGTGCCCCTGCGCCCACATGGTCGACACCGGGTGCGGTGTACAAACGCATGAACGCCTGTGTGGTGGAAGCACCCAATTTCTGGCGCACCGCCTCGTAGTAGCCGATGCCGGCATACGGGCTTTGCGCATAGTCGGCCATGTTTTCCAGCATGATCAGCTTGCCGCCACGGGCGTGAAAGGCCGACAAATCGGGGTTGGTCGAATCCATCAGGGCGGAGATTTCTTTGACTCGCGCCGCATGGTCACGCGCTTGGTAGGTGGTCACATCCAACGACGGGTTGCGGCCATAAAAATACTGAATGGCTCCGGCGCCGTAAAACCAAGCAATGCCGTTGCTCTGCTGCGGTGGCAGCGAAGGTGCACTGGCACCGGTCCACCAAGCCATCCAACCGCCGGTGGCGGCAAAGGCGGGTATCGCT
>CAMCNQ010000096.1 GCA_945875955.1 Limnohabitans sp. Rim8
AGTTGAGGAAGTAGTTCATGCGTTGCCTCCATCCGTGCGACCGTAAATACCAGCGATTTCAGCAGCAAATTTTTTCTCGATCACATTGCGGCGAACTTTCATGGTCGCCGTCAATTCACCATCGTCGTGGTCCAACTGCTTGCCTAGAATGACAAACTTCCTGATGTTTTCAACCCTGGAAAACCGCCCATTGACGGCTTTGACGGCCGCATCAACCAATTCATAAACCGGCCCGAGCTTCGCCAGTGATTCATAGGTGGTGTAAGCCAAACCGCGTTCTTGCGCCCATTTACCAACGGTGTCCAAATCGATCTGAATCAACGCCGCCAAAAAGTTCCGCCCATCACCGAGCAAAATTGCTTCGCTGATGTAAATGCTTTCTTTGAGCGAATTTTCAATCAGTGAGGGTGTGATGTTCTTGCCCCCACTGGTGATCAAAATTGCTTTTTTGCGGTCCAAGATTTGCACGGCTTGGGTGTCGCCATCGATTTCAACAACATCACCGGTGTGCAACCAGCCATCGGTGAAAGCCTCCGATGAAGCTTCAGGGGCATACAAATAACCGCTGAAAACAATGGGGCCGCGCACCATCAATTCACCGTCTTTGGCCAAGCTGTGCTCAACCACATCGGGCAGCAAGGGGCCGCACCATCCCAAACGGGATTTTCCAAAACACTGTGTGTGGGTCACGCCGCTGGTCTCGGTCATGCCGTAAATTTGATAGATCGGCAAGCCCATGGCGCGGAAAAATAAAATCACCGAAGGTGAAATCGACGCGCCGCCGGTCATCGAGACCCAGGTGCGGTCCAAACCGACGCTGGCCAGCAAATTGCTGAACACCAACCATCGCAACAAACGCGCCATGATGGCATCGCGCCAGTTGACCGGCCGATCGCCATTATCGATGGTGCGCTGTGCAATCGGTATCGCCACTTTCATGGCGCTGTCAAACACTTGACGAACCCAAGGACGCGCCTCTTGAGACGCAATCACAATTTGTTGCTGAAGTTTTTCCCAAATACGCGGGACACCAAAGAAATAGCTGGGGCCAATCTCGCGAAGGTTCTGTGTCACTGCATCAATCGATTCAGCAAAATACACCACTGAGCCATAGGCCAGTTGCATGACGGGTGACATCAGGCGCTCTGCCACATGGCACAAAGGCAAGTAGCAAACGACAGACAGTGGCTTGCCGCTGTAGCCATGGACTTGACCCAACATGGCGGCATTGAGCAAGATGCCGCGGTGCGAAATGCGCGCGCCCTTGGGCATGCCGGTTGTACCGGAGGTGTAAACAATCAGGGCATCTTGAGCCGGTTGAAGCTGGTCAACCGATGCATGCCATTGCGCAACATTTGAAGCTTCTAGCGCCAAATCACGGCCTTGTGTCAGCGCCTCTTTCCAAGACACCAAACAAGCATCTTCATATTGACGCATGCCTTTCCAGTCCACCGTTAAAACCAACTTCATGTCTGGCGTTCCTTCGCCTTGACGCATGGCTTCAAGCACTTTATCGGTTTGCTCTTGGTCACCGCAGACCGCTACTTTGGCGCGGCAATGGCGCACGATGTATTGCAATTCTGGCCAAGGGTTGGTGGGGTAGATTCCCACCGTCACGCCGCCAAGGGATTGCGCAGCCAGGTCGGCATAGAACCACTCAGGTGAACCATCAGAAGCAATGACCAAGGTGTCGCCCGACTCAAAGCCATGTGCGCGCAGGAACAAGGCAAAAGATTGAACTTGGTGCGCATATTCGGACCAAGTGACACCCTGCCAAATGCCTCGAACTTTTTCGCGCAAGGCCATCTGATTTGGCGTCTGCTTGGCCCGGTGGCGCAGCAAAGCGGGCATGGTGGTTTGCCCCTCACGAAGGCCTGGGGGCATCTTTTGATCGGCCATGGCCGTATCGTGGCGACTCATGGGGCAACTTCCTTCAAATCGTCGTTAGCCAAGCCCAGGTAAGCCGCCACAACCGCGGCGTTGGCAGACACCTCGGACGGCGTGCCATCCGCAATTTTTCGACCAAAATTGAGAACGCATACGTGGTCTGAAATATCCATCACGATGCCCATGTCGTGCTCAATCATCATCACCGTGATGCCACGCTCTTCACGGATATCCAAAATAAAACGCGCAATGTCTTCGGTTTCTTCTTGGTTCATGCCTGAAACCATTTCGTCCAACAGCAACAAGCGTGGGCGCATGGCCAAGGCACGCCCAAGCTCTACGCGCTTTTGCAGCCCATAGGAGAGTGTGCCCACGGGCATGTCGCGGATGGTTTCAATCTCCAAAAACTCAACAATCTCTTCGGCCTCTTGTCGCGCTGCAATTTCAGCCTTGCGCGCAGGGCCCCAGAACATGGCCGCACTCCAAATGTTGGTGTTCAAATGCGCATGCATGCCGGTCAAGATGTTGTCAATCACGGTTTCATGCTTGAACACCGCCAAGTTTTGAAAGGTGCGTGCCATTCCGAGCTTGGACAATTGATGCGCGGCCCGACCGGTGATGTCTTGCCCGTCGAACACAATTTTTCCTGCAGTCGGCTCAAGCAGGCAAGAGGCCAAGTTGAACAAGGTGGTCTTACCCGCACCGTTTGGGCCAATGATGCTGTAGATTTGACCGGGCATGACGGTCAGTTCAATGTCCAACAAGGCATCCAATCCACCAAAGCGTTTGGACACCCCTGACAGCTGCAGCATGGGCTTTTGGTCTGACCTCATGAAAGCCACCTTTTACGTCGCTTGTAATGCTTGATGTCACGCATGCTGCGTCGCTCAAGGCCACCGGCTTGCACGCCCAAATAGAACTCCTTGACATCTTCGTTGGCCAAGAGCTTGTCAGGCGTTGCGTCCAGCACCACCCGGCCCCGCTCCATGATGTAACCGTAGTCGGCGACCGACAAAGCCAGTTGGGCATTTTGCTCAACCAGCAAGACGGTGACACCTTGCTCATCGCGCAATTTGCGTACCGTGTCAAAAATTTCAGCAATGATTTGCGGCGCCAAGCCCAACGAAGGCTCGTCCAGCAACAAAAGTTTTGGTTTGGCCATCAGCGCGCGTCCTATGGCGACCATTTGCTGCTGTCCGCCCGACAGATACCCTGAAACCCGATGGCTGTGCGCTTTGATGCCGGGAAACAAGGCAAAGACTTGCTCCAATGAATCGGCCATTTCTTTGGCCGGTCTGGCGTAACCGCCCATCAGCAAATTTTCTTCGACCGTCAAGGTGTCAAACAAGCGCCTTCCTTCAGGCACCTGGACGATGCCACGCCGGACAATCTCATGCGGCGCAAATTGCACCAAGGATGCACCTTCGTGGTGAATGCTGCCCCCCATGATTTCGCCGTCCTCAGGATAGAGAACATTGCAAATGGATTTGAGAACGGTGGATTTGCCTGCACCGTTGCTGCCCAGCAGCGCGACGATCTGGCCAGGGCGAACCTGCAAAGACACATCGCGCAGCGCTTCTACTGCACGGTCATACACGACCTGAAGGTTGGTGATGGTCAACATTGAAGATCCACATTCATGCCATTGATTCTGAAAGCACCCTTCGCGTATGTCAATGAAATATGACCTTGACTCAAAAATAAATTTTACAAAAATTCAAAACTCAATTGAAGATTATTCCGATAAGCCATTGTTTTAATTGGATTTTTTAATTTATTTAAGTGTTTTCCCTAGGCATCAACTCATCCATTGCAAGAAATTGAACTTTGTTTTAAAGTAATTTGAGTCTGACGCAATTTTATTTTTTCTGAATTTCAGCCTATCTCAGGAGCCGCATCCATGACTTCGACCACCGCCGTTGACCTCCGATTTTCAGGACTGTCGCATGACGAACAGAGCCTGCTGGACCAGGCAGACCGTTTTGCACGCGAGCAAATGTATCCGTTGGCGCAGAAGATGGACGACGAAGAATGGTGGCCTGAGCATGCCTTTGCAACCATGGGTGAGACCGGATATTTTGGAATTCCAATTCCTGAAAGTCATGGCGGCGCAGGCATGGATTTGTTCACCAGTGGTTTGGTGCTGCAGGCTTTTTCAAGGTGGAATCACGCACTGGCCTTGAGCTGGGTGGCGCATGAAAATTTGTGTCTTTACAACATTTATCGAAACGCAAACGAGGAACAGCGCGCTCGTTACATGCCAGGCTTGATCAGTGGCAAAACCGTGGGGGCATTGGGCTTGACCGAGCCCGGTGCCGGCTCTGATGCATTGGGTTCAATGTCCACAACCGCAACACGCGATGGCGATGACTACTTGCTCAATGGCACCAAGATTTACATCACCAACGGCCCTGTGGCAGACGTGCTGCTGGTCTATGCGAAAACCGAAAAGGCCAAAGGGGCAAAAGGAATATCAGCCTTCATCGTTGAGAAAAACATGCCGGGCTTCAAGGTCGCACAAAAGCTGGAAAAAATGGGCTTTCGTGGAAGCCAAACGGGTGAGTTGCTGTTTGAAAACTGCCGAGTCCCGGCAGCAAACTTGGTTGGCAATGTCGACGAAGGCGTCAAGATCGTGATGAGCGGCCTTGATTTGGAGCGGGCCATGATTTCCCCCATTTGTTTAGGCATCGCCGAGCGTGCCTTGGAGTTGTCGTTGGATTACGCCCGAACCAGGGTTCAATTCGGCAAACCGATTTCTGATTTTCAAATGATCAGATCCAAGTTGGCTGACATGTATGTATGGGTTGAGTCCATGCGTTTGTTTACCTACCAAGCATTGCGTGCCGCCAATGACTTGGAAATTGGCGGAGGTGGCCGGGGCAGCATACACAAAATCACAGCGGCATCGGTGATGTACACCGCAGAGACGATGAACAAAGTGCTCAATGAAGCCGTGCAAATCCATGGTGGGACCGGCTATATATGGGGATCTGAAATCAACCGTCTCTACAGATCCATCAAGCTTTTGGAGATTGGTGCAGGAACCACTGAAGTTCGAAAAATCATCATCAGTGAAGAAATGTTGCGTGGTTGATTGACCGGTTTCAGGCTATGCAAGCATTGCTGGTTTACGCCCATCCCGAGCCGCTTGCATTCAATGCAGCACTTCGTGATGTGGCCATTCGAACACTTCAAAAGCAAGGCTATGAAGTGGAGGTGTCTGACCTGTACGCCATGAACTTTGATCCAGTGGCTGGCCGTGGCGATTTCACCGAATGCCAAAACAAAGAGATTTTCAATCTTTCACTTGAGCAGCGGCATGCGGCTAAAAATGGGACCTTGATTCCCTTGATCGCCCAACAACTTGAGGCCTTGCAAAAAGCAGATCTTCTGATTTTGCAGTTCCCTCTTTGGTGGTTTGGAATGCCCGCCATCCTCAAAGGATGGATTGACAGGGTCTTTATTTCAGGGGTTGTTTACGGCAGAAGCGCGCAGTTTGAGCGCGGTAAGTTTCGTGGCAAGCGCGCCTTGGTGTGCACCACCACAGGTGCGCCTGAAATTTCTTTTGCTTCAGATGGCATCAACGGTGAAATGAACGACCTGCTGATGCCTTTGTTGCGAGGGGTCTTGGGGTTTACCGGCATGACGGTTCTTCCTCCCTTTGTTGGGTACGCCGTTCCTTATCTTGGCGAAGCAGCAAGGCAGGACATGCTCGCATCGTATGAACACTACATACAGAACTTGGAACGCCTTACCCCTTTGACCATGCCCAGATTGGCCGACCATCCTGAAATGCCAACAGGGCATGACCGACCTCAAGCACAGTGAGCAACACCATGAACTTCGATGCGGAAACATTTGCCAACGAAGCAGGTACTGTTGTCGTGACCTGGCCAAGCCACGGTCATGCACGTTTGCTGCTGCAGCGCCCGGCGCACCACAATGCGCTGGGTTTGGATGAATTGGCTGGGCTTTCGGATGCGGCCCAATACCTGCAGAATAAACAGCCAAAGGTTGTGAGCATCTTGGCAGACAGCCCCAACTTCAGCGTGGGCGGGGACATCAAGGCATTTTCACAGGCCATTTCACACGACAATCTGGAAAACTGGCTGCGCACCGCAATCGGCCACTTCAACAGCGCCATTTCTCAACTGCGCAACTTGGATGCTGCTGTCGTGGTGGGTGTCCAAGGCGCATCAGCCGGTGGCGCATTGGGCCTGATTTGGTGCGCTGACCATGTCATCTTGACTGAGGATGCAAGCATCAGCATGGCCTACGCCAAACTGGGCGGCAGCCCCGATGGCGGCACTTCTTGGTTACTGCCAAGGATGGTCAATCCCTTAAGGGCTTTTGAGATGTTCACGCTGATGTCCTCTCTCAAGGCCAAACAGGCCATGGACTGGGGCCTGGCAAATCAACTGGTAACCCGTGCAGACTTGGGTCATTCAGTAGACGAGGTGGCAAAGAATTGGCTTGCTTTGCCAAGCCAATCGTTGAAAAACATCAAACAATTGCTTCGCTCTGCCCCAAGTCAGGATCTTCAAACGCACTTGGCACAAGAACTGGAAGGTTTCGTCAGTGCCGGCAAACAAGCTGAATTCAAGCAGCGCGTCTTGAAGTTTGCCAAAGCCCCATAGGCCAACCGCTTGTCGGATGCCACCAGCGTCCGCTGCCCAGAGCCAAGCCCATACCGCGTGCCAACCAACTTGTTTTTGAAGGCGTTGGCACAGGCCAGGCGCCTGGCCCATGCGGCGGGCATGTGGCGCAAGGCTTTCGCATCCACATGTCTAGAGGTCACGCAGCGCACGCCGGGCAAATACCTGGCCACCGTCCGGCGGGCCTGTGCGCTGAGCGCCCTTGAACTGGGCATAGGGCTCAAACAAGCCGCGCGGGCCGCCTGTGACGCCAACACTGCTGAGTTGTCGCGCACTTGAAAAAGCGCGACTGCCGAAAGCGTGCCTGCCGACAGCGCGCCTGCCAACAGCGCGCAAAACGTCCCGCCATGATGGCCAAAGCTTAAAATCAACCCCTCTAAAACAGGGCCCAAAACGGTGCATATGCGCAAGCTGCAAGCCAAGCAGCCATGATGCCAACTGTTCTGGGCGCAGCCCCGGGTTCAACCAATGGTCTTGACCTTGATCGAGTCCAGCTCAGGCGGCCTTCTTCAAACAGCCATCCACAAAGCGACGCCATGCAACAAGCCTCTTACAACGTTCTCGGCACTCCACTGGTCCCCTGCTCATACGACCCTTTGACCGGCTATTTTCGCGATGGCTGCTGCACCACCGATGCGCATGACCACGGCAGCCATGTGATTTGTGCCAAAGTGACCCAGGCCTTTTTGGATTTTTCGCTTCAACAAGGCAACGACCTGATCACCCCACGGCCTGAATTTCGGTTCGCCGGCCTGAAATCAGGCGACCGGTGGTGCTTGTGCGCCTTGCGGTGGAAACAGGCCTATGAGGCAGGCGCAGCGCCCCCCGTTATTTTGGAAAGCACGCATGTTCGGGCCCTTGACTACGTCACTTTGGCGCAGCTGCAGTCATGAAAATGCACGCTCGCATGGATGGGCACGCGCCAGAACGCGACTCACACATGGCGGCTTTGGCCCCTGCGCGCTCAAAGCCACGCGTTCCACTGCGCGAAGCTGCGGCAGGCCCACACGGCATGAAACTGCGAAAAGCTTGGGCCAGGAACGGCAAACCCATGAGGCAGTGCCAGGCGGTTTGCCGCAACCACAAAACCAGCAACACCCTTTCATGAGCTACTCCTTGGTTTGGTTCAAACGCGACTTGCGTTGGCAAGACCATGCCAGCCTTGCCAAGGCCTCGAAACAGGGGCCTGTGCGCTGTATTTACGTGGTCGAGCCTGAACTGTGGAAGCAAGCCGATTGCGCACTTCAGCACTTTGAGTTTGCCCGCGAAAGCTTGCAGGCGCTGGACGCGCATTTGCGCACACTCGGCGGTTGCGTGGAGATTCACACGGGCGAGCTGCCCGACGTATTGGCGCGCATTTGGCAAGAAGCCCCCTTCACCGGACTTTTTTCGCACGAAGAAACAGGCAATGGGTTCACCTATGGGCGTGACCTGAAAGTGGCGGCATGGTGCCAAGCCAAGGGCGTTGCATGGCATGAATTTTCACAGTTTGGGGTGGTGCGCAGACTCAAGAGCCGCAACCTCTGGCAAAGCGAATGGGAGCGGCACATGGCCGCGCCTGTGGAGCGGGTGGAGTCGTTGACGTTTTGGCGCACGGCACCCCATTCAGCCCATGCACCCTTTGCCATGCCTGCGCCTGGCCATTTGCAACACAACCCGCCACTGCGCCAGCGCGGGGGGCGAACGCTGGCCTTGGCCACGTTGGACAGTTTCTTGCAGGCCCGCAGCATCGGTTACCGCGGCGGCATTTCATCGCCTTTGTCGGCGCCAGATGCCTGCTCGCGGCTTTCGGCCTACTTGGCTTTTGGCTGCATCAGCATGCGCGAAGTGGTGCAGCAAACGCGGGCACAGATCGCCCAGCTGCCGCCACAAGCCAGCCGACACCGTGCCGGTTTGAGTGCCTTCATCAGTCGCTTGTATTGGCATTGCCATTTCATACAAAAGCTCGAAAGCGAGCCCGCCATTGAATGGCGCAATATGCACCGTGGCTACGACGGTCTGCGTGAAGAAGAATTCAACCCAGCGCACTTTGAGGCCCTGATAGAGGCGCGCACCGGTTGGCCCATGGTGGATGCCTGCGTCACCATGCTGAGGGAAACCGGCTGGCTTAATTTTCGAATGCGCGCCATGTTGGTCTCCGTGGCCGCCTACCCTTTGTGGCTGCACTGGCGTCCCGTGGGTGAATGGTTGGCCACACAATTTCTGGACTATGAACCGGGCATTCACTGGAGCCAGCTGCAAATGCAATCTGGCACAACGGGGATCAACACCACGCGGGTGTACAACCCCATCAAACAAGCACAGGACCACGATCCCCACGGCCGCTTCGTCAAGCGCTGGCTGCCGCACATGCGGCATGTGCCAGAGCCTTGGTTGTTTGAGCCCTGGAAAATGCCCGCACAAGGGCCAAGTCACCCAGGCCTGGCCCTGTTCATCACGCCGCCCCTGGTGGATTTGGCGGCAGCCACACGCGAGTCCAAGCAACGCCTGCATGCCAGACGCCAAACCGATGAAGTCAAGGCAGGCAAAGCCAGCGTGATCGACAAACATGCTTCGCGCAAAAGCCTGCCATCGAAGAAAAAAGCAAGCCGGCCAGAACGCCCTGAAACGCAGCAACTCGGTTTTGACTTTTAAGTCCCAGCGGCCATCACAGGCGCAAAGGCGCGCCGTAACCCGTCAGCTCCAAATAGCCATGGCCCAGCAAGCGCTCTGCTTGCATCAAGCGCACAGCCCCTTCCCAGTAAAAACCACCTGTGCTGGCGCGCGCATCCACTTCTTGGTCCAGCATCAGTGGCACCAGTTGGAAACTTTGCTCGCCCACAAGCAGGTCCATGGGCAGGGGGTATTCGATCAAGGACTTGGAGCGCCAGCGGCCACGTGGCTGCCACTTCAGCCCACGCCAGCCTGTTGCGGGCAAGCCAGCGCGATCACGCGCATCGACATGCGCGTAAAGCGGTTCGGATTTGTCGTTGCGAATTTGAAAAGCCATGAGCGTGCCGCCGTCCAGCAAATTGATGCCCAACCAGTCCCAGCCCACGGCCCCTGGCATCAACAATTGGCTGGACCACTCGTGGTCCAGCCAGGCTTGGCCCTCCAGCAGCTGGGTTTGCTTGGCCAACTGCACACGGGCATTCACGCGCAAAGGCGCGCGGCTGTAGTAGTGGCTGGCTTGGCTGGCTAGCGGGCCTTTTTGCGACAAGCCGTCCTGCCCACGCAAAATGACGGCTTGCGGGGTGCTGGCCTCAAATGACATGGAAAAGCCCTCCCCTGCAAAACGCCCCTCGTAGACTTCTGCCGCTGGGCCTTGCACACGGCGCAAATGCCAGTCTTCAAATTGCAAGCCGGTGTCAGCCGTCTCAGCCCGCAAGCTGGTGCCACTCAAGCGTCCGGCACGGTTGGCATGCAAGAAAACACCCTGCTTGGTAACGGCCAAAGCGGCGTGCGCAAAAAGCAACTGGGTGGGCGCAAGGCGGCTGGGGTTGCCCGGATCATGCTGGGTTCGGCTGCGAAAAAAAGTCAGCTGAAAACCCATGGCCGAGGGCCCTTGCCCCAGCCACCCGGTGAGGTACCACCACTCGGTGCGGTAATCGGGATGCGCCCCGTGGTCGCGTGGAAACACCAAGCGCCTGGGCTTGGCCGCTGGATAAAACGGCGTTTCAGGGCTGGCCAGACTGGGCAAGCAAGGTGTCAGCCCGGCCCACATCAAGGCGGCGGTTTTGAGGGCATTGCGGCGAGGTGTCATGCGGTTTACCAGTCGGCACGCAGGCTCTCGGCCAAGCGCTTGGGGTCAAGGCCTTGGCGTGCGGCCC
>CAMCNQ010000097.1 GCA_945875955.1 Limnohabitans sp. Rim8
CTTTTTGCGCGATGAATTGGCCGCTCAGCAGGAACCGGCGCAAGACGCGGCCACACCTGACGGTCTGACCAACAGCTGATCGCCATGGATGCCGCTGTCAATGCGCTGATCGGCATTGGTCTTTTGCTGATCCTGATCTTGGTCATCTACTTGATCGACAAGGTCAATGCGATCGAAAAAGAAACCCGACAAGTCATGACCTCCATCACGGACAAAGCCGCCCGTGCTGCAGACCCTTTCAAAGGCTTGTCCTCCAAAGCACTTTGGGACACCATGACGGGCATTGGCAGGTCCGATTTGGATGCCAACGCCATGGCCGAGCTGAGAAACCTTTATCAACTGGTTTTGTCCAAACACATCGAAGCGCTCTACCAAGAAGGCTTCAAGGATGGCCTGCGGGGCTTGGAGGGTGAGCCCAAAAACACCAAACAGATCGCCACATCCAAAGGTGTGGTTGAATCCTGGATGCCTGCTCCGCAAGCGAACGCTTTGTACCAATGTGGCGTCAATGCCTCCCAAAACCCTGAGCCAGAGTGGGGACCCTTTCGCCAATCCATGGATGAAGCGGGGCATTTTTTGCTCACCAAAACCCAATTGGATGCCACCCATCTTTTGTCTGACTGGCTCATGCCTGCACCGGCCTTGGCCGTCGGCGACCCTGCATCCTTGCCCGCAGGTGCCATGTCTGACCTTCCGGGCATGTCCAACGCTTGGACCGAGACGGCCGCAAACAAGCCTTTTTGAATAAAAGCGGTTTTAGGGACTGCAAAGGTCTCAAGTTTCCGTGGGTCTGGCCGATTCCTCTAACAGTCAAGCACACAAGAGGAATTCACCATGCGTTCATATTCAAAATTTGCCGAAAGCTACGGCTCCGTTCAGGTTGTCACCGGTGTGGCCACGGCCGACAACATCCAGTTGATCCAGATGCTTTTTGACGGGCTGATTGAAAGCCTCTCGTCTGCTTCGGGTCATATTCAGAACAATGTCATTGAAGAAAAGTCCAAAGCGTTGACGCGTGCAGGCCGCATTGTGGTGGGTTTGCAAGGTGCCCTGGATTTTGAGCGCGGTGGCGAATTGGCTCAGAACCTGAACGAGCTGTATTCCTACATCACGCGTCGGCTTTTTCACATCAATGCCTACAATGATTTGACTGCTTTGAACGAAGTCAAAGCCTTGGTCAATGACATTGCACAAGCTTGGCAGACCTTGCCCGGTTTGTTGAACGACGCCAGCCGAAAGATGGCTTACGCCAACTGAACAGGCTTGGGCCGATGTGGTCTGCCCGACAGGGATCGAACCTGTGACCCACAGCTTAGAAGGCTGTTGCTCTATCCAACTGAGCTACGGGCAGTTTCTACAAACACAAAAGGCCCGTGAGGGCCTTTTGTGTTTGTATCAATGGTCGGAGCGGCGGGATTCGAACTCGCGACCCTCTGCTCCCAAAGCAGATGCGCTACCAGGCTGCGCTACGCTCCGACAGCCGGTATTCTAACCCTCAAAAGCCCTGATCTTGGCATGGCCTGGAAAAAAGTCGGGGGCGGTGCAGCGCTTGCCCCATGAGGTGAAGACCGTCGTGGGCGCAATTGTTTGATTCATCAAGTGTTTAAAGCGCAAGCAAGCGGCCAACTGCCGGATTTAGGTTCAATTCAGATGCAGACCTGGCGGTTGGGACCGCTGCATGAAAAACGGCCTGCATGTGCAGGCCGTTTTTCATGGACTTGAATGCTCAGCTGCCGCGCGTGATGGGCATTTGCATGTCGCCTGGCAGAGACAGTTGTTTGGCCAATTCAAGTTTGGCCAAGGAGTTGCGGTGCACCTCGTCTGGGCCATCGGCCAAACGCAGCGTGCGCTGGTGGGCATAGGCATAGGCCAGCGGAAAGTCTTGTGAAACACCGCCGCCGCCATGGGCCTGGATAGCCCAGTCGATGATCTGGCAAGCCATTTGGGGGGCCACGATTTTGATCATGGCAATTTCGGCTTTGGCCACTTTGTTGCCCACGGTGTCCATCATGTAGGCCGCCTTGAGGGTCAACAAACGTGCTTGCTCGATCATGCAGCGAGACTCGGCAATGCGTTCTTGCCAAACCGTTTGGCGCGCCACTTCTCGGCCAAAGGCCACGCGCGAATTCAGTCGGTGGCACATCAATTCCAGGGCGCGCTCGGCAATGCCGATGGTGCGCATGCAGTGGTGAATCCGGCCAGGGCCCAAGCGGCCTTGCGCGATTTCGAAACCTCGGCCTTCGCCCAGCAAAATGTTTTCGGCGGGGACACGCACATTTTTCAGCAACACCTCCATGTGGCCATGCGGGGCATCGTCATAGCCAAACACCGACAGCGCCCTGACCACGGTGATGCCGGGGGCGTTGGCGGGCACGACGATCATGGATTGTTGTTCATGGCGACCTGCTTCGGGGTTGGTCTTGCCCATGACGATGTAGACCGCGCAGCGGGGGTCGCCCGCGCCAGAAGACCACCATTTGCGGCCGTTGATCACGTAGTCTTCACCTTCGCGGCGAATCTCGCACTCGATGTTGGTGGCATCAGACGAGGCCACGTCGGGCTCGGTCATCAGGAAGGCAGAGCGGATTTCGCCCCTGAGCAAAGGCGCAAGCCATTGGTCTTTGAGGTGTTCGCTGGCATAGCGTTCAAAGGTCTCCATATTGCCGGTGTCGGGGGCCGAGCAATTGAAGATTTCGGCAGCAAAGGGCACTCGGCCCATGATCTCGCAAAGGGGCGCATATTCCAGATTCGACAGACCTTGGGGTGCGCGTGTGGATTTGGGCAAAAACAGGTTCCATAAACCGGCGGCCTGGGCTTTGGGTTTGAGCTCTTCCACGATCTTGGTGGGCACCCAGGCATTGCCTTTGGCGCGGTTTTCAGCAATTTCTTCAAAGAAGCGGGCTTCGTTGGGGTAAATGTGCTCGTCCATGAAAGCCAGCAAGCGCGCTTGCATGTCTTTGACCTTGGGTGTGTATTCAAAATTCATGGGCCAACTCCTTGATGTATTGTGGTTTTGTGATGAAAATTTTTGCGTATTCAGGTGGCCATGCTGGCAAATTTCCAAGCCAGTTCGGCCATGGGGCGAGCCCCTGCACCCGATGATTTGGCTTGGTCGCTGGAGGCCGTGCCTTCTTCAACGCGCTTGGCAATGCCTTGCAAAATGGCCGCGATGCGGAACATGTTGTAGGCCAGGTAAAAGTTCCAGTCCTCGGCCAAGGCCTCGGGGGTGGTGAAACCTGTGCGGTCGCAATAGCTTCGGATGTAATCTTGTTCCAGTGGAATGCCCAGGGCTTCAAAATCAAGCCCGCCAATCCCCCTGAAGGTGCCCGGCTTGATGTGCCATGCCATGCAGTGGTAGCTGAAATCGGCCAAGGGGTGGCCCAAGGTGGACAACTCCCAGTCGAGCACGGCCAGCACGCGGGCTTCGGTGGGGTGAAACATCAGGTTGTCCAAGCGGTAGTCACCGTGCACGATGCTGACCAGCGTGTCGTCCTTGGCACTGGCCGGAATGTGTTCTGGCAGCCAAGCCATCAATTTTTCCATCTCTGGAATGGTTTGGGTGGCAGAGGCGGTGTATTGCTTGCTCCAACGGCCTATTTGTCGCTCAATGTAGTTGCCGGGCTTGCCATAGCCAGACAGGCCTTGGGCTGCAAAATTGACTTTGTGCAAGGCAGCCATCACGCGGTTCATTTCGTCGTAAATGGCACCGCGTTGGGCCTGGCTCATGCCAGGCAGAGACTGGTCCCACAAGACCCGGCCTTGCACAAACTCCATGACATAAAAAGCACGGCCCATGACCGACTCGTCGTTGCACAGCACATGCATTTGGGCCACAGGCACATCGGTGCCCTGCAAGCCTTGCATGACTGCAAATTCGCGTTCGATGGCGTGTGCCGAGGGCAGCAACTTTGCCACGGGGCCGGGCTTGGCACGCATCACATATTGGCGCGTGGGCGTGATGAGTTTGTAGGTGGGGTTGGATTGGCCGCCTTTGAACATTTCCACACTCAAGGGGCCAGCAAAATCGCTCAGGTGGGCGCTCAGCCAAAGCTGCAGGGCCGAGACGTCAAAGCTGTGAGAACCCGAGACAGGGCGGGTGCCTACAAAATGGTCAAATTCATTCATGAGGCACCCGTTTGCGCTGCGTCAGCGACTTGTACAAAGGGCGCTGCGCGCCTCAATGGTCGGCATTCACGATGGCGATCAAGCCATCGCGGTTCAACACCACCAAGCCACCCGGTTCGATGCGGATGATTTGCTCGCGTTCCATTTGCTTGAGTTCTTGGTTCACGCGCTGGCGCGAAGCCCCCAACAACTGAGCCAATTCTTCTTGGGCCAATTGCAAACTGATGCGAATCGCCTTGGCGTCCGACAAGCAAGGGACGCCGTAGCTGCGCACCAAATGGTTGAGTTGTTTGGCCAAACGTGCGCGCAAGGGCAGGGTGTTGAGGTCTTCCACCAAGCCGTAGAGCTGGCGAATTCGGCGGGCATGCAACCTCAGCATGGCTTCGTAGAACTCGACATGCTGAGTCAAAATTTTCTTGAAGTCGGCCTTGGCCACATTCAAGGTGGTGGTCTCGCCGTGCGCGTAAGTGTCGTGGGTTCGCCGATCGCCGTCGAATATCGACACGTCGCCAAACCAAATGCCCGGCTCGACATAGGTAAAGGTGATTTGTTTGCCCGAGACCGAGGTTGAACTCACGCGCACTGCGCCTTTGGCGCAGGCAACCCACTGCTCGGGCGGGTCGCCCCGTGCGGAGAGCATGTCGCCGTCTTTGTAACGTTTGACGAAAGCGCATCGAAGAATGTCGTGCCTAAGCGAGGGTGAAAGGGTTGAAAACCAGCGACCTTGGTTGATCGCTTCTCGTTCTTCCATTGTCAGAATGGGTTCGTCCATGGGCTGTCTTTTCAGTGACTGTTGAATGGTTTTTTGTCGCCTGGGGGACCTGGCTCTTTATTTGTACTGCGGTGTTTCTTTGTTCAAAAAAGCCGCAATCCCAATGCCTGCATTGCTGTGGTGCAGATTTTTCACAAACGCGTCGCGCTCTTGCGCGAGTTGAAGCGTCAAGCTGTTGTGATCGGCATCGGCCAACAAGGCCTTGATGCTGGCCAGTGCATTGGGCGCTCTGGCGTTGAGCTGCGAGGTCATTTGCAAAGCCACGCTCAGCGCCTGGCCGGCTTCGCTCAAACGGTTCACCACACCCAATTGATGCAGGCGTTCGGCACCGATGCGCTCACCGCACAGCAAAAGCTCAGAGGCCAGTTGGCGAGGCACATTGCGCGCAAGCGACCAGCTGCCACCGCCGTCGGGCGACAAGGCAATCGCGCTGTAAGCCATCACGAAAACGCTGTTGCGGGCCGAGACAATCAGGTCGCAAGCCAGCGCCAAAGAAAAGCCAGCGCCTGCAGCGGGGCCTTCCACGGCCGCGATGACCGGTTTGGGGAAAGTGCGTATGGCTTCGATCCAGTTGTGCAGGCCTTCTATGCTTTGCGCTTGGTGCTCGGGTGGCAACTGGCGGTTGCTTTGCATCCGCAACAAATTGCCGCCCGCACTGAAAATCCCATTGGCCCCTGTGATGACCACGCTGCGGACATCGTCGCTGGACTCGGCCACGCTCAAGGCTTCTACGCCAGCGGCGTACATCTCAGGGCCCAGTGCGTTGCGGTATGTCGGGTTGCTGAGGGTCAGAATCAGGGTCTGGCCTTCGCTCGTGCTGAGCAACTGTGCGGTCATGGTGTCAATCTTCGGTGTGCAACAAGGACAGGCCAATGGCACCTCGGCGGCGCAACCAAGGGCTTGGGCGATAGCGCGGATCGCCATACACCGTTTGCATGTTGAACAGCACTTCCAACACATTGGTGGGGCCATAGCGGTTGCCCATCGCCAGCGGCCCCAGAGGATAGGCCAAGCCCAAGGTGACCGCTGTTTCCAGGTCTTGCGGGGTGCATATGCGCTGTTGGCAGATGTCAGACGCGATGTTCACAATGCAAGCCACCACCCGTTGGGTGATGAAGCCGCCGCTGTCGCGGATCACCGAGACGGCCTTGCCGTCTCGCGCAAACAAGGCGTGCGCGGCATCGCGCATGTCGTTGCGCGTGGCGGGGTTGGTGGCCAAGACGCGGCGCTTGGTGGCGGCGTCGTCGATCAACATGTCAATGCCCACGGTACGGGCCGGATCCAGGCGTTCCACCACCGCCACGGTGGTGATGTCAAAGCCCAAAGGGGCCACCAAGGTCAGGGCCTCCGGGGACGGTGAAGCCCCGGTTTCAATTTTTGCACCCAGGTCTTTGAGCAGTTGCAGCAGTTCCACGCGCCGCGCAGCCCGGGGCGAGACCCACACCGGTGGCATGTGGTTGACCACGGGCGGCGGCGGCTCTGGACTGACTTGGGCCAGACCGTCGACGTATTTGTAAAAGCCTTCGCCCACTTTTTTACCCACCACACCGCCTGCCAAGCGCTGGGCCGTGATCACATTAGGGCGGTAGCGGGGTTCGTCGTAATACTGTCGGTAAATGGCTTCAATGACGTGGTGGGACACATCGAGTGAGGTCAAGTCGAACAGCTCGAAGGGGCCGAGCTTGAAGCCCACCTGGTCACGCAAGACACGGTCTATGGTGGCGAAATCGGCAATGCCTTCGCTCACGATGCGCAGCGCTTCTGTGCCATACGCGCGACCGGCGTGGTTGACGATGAAGCCAGGTGTGTCTTGCGCCTGCACGGGTGTGTGGCCCATTTGCAGGGCAAATTCGCTCAGGCGTTGGCAGACAGCGGGGTCGGTTTTCAGGCCCGCAATGACCTCAACCACCTTCATCAAGGGTACGGGATTGAAAAAATGGTAGCCCGCAAACCGAGCCGGGTTTTGCAGTGCCGCCGCAATGGCGGTCACGGACAGCGACGAGGTGTTGGTGACCATCACCGCTGCGGGTGCCAACAGCTTTTCAAGTTCGGTGAACAGGCTGGTTTTGACCTCGATTTTTTCCACTATCGCCTCGACCACCAAGTCGCACTCAGCCAAGTCTTGCAAACGGCTCGCGCCCAACAAGTGGCTTTTGTATTGGGTCACGGCATCGGCTGAAAGTCGGCCTTTTTCAAGAAGTTTGTCCCATTGGGCAAAAACAGCTGTGCGTGCTTTGTCAACCGCTTGGGCTTGGGTGTCGTACAAAAAAACCTGGCTGCCTGCTTGCGCTGCAATTTGGGCAATGCCTCGGCCCATGGCGCCAGCACCAATGATGGCCACTTTGTGGAATGCAAGGGTCATAGAAAATGAAAGCTAGGGTTTTGAAATGGGCAACACGGGGCTCAGCGCCGCACGTGCAGTGCACCGGGGTTGACGATGTTGGTCGGTGTTCCTTTGATGAAATTGACCACATTGTCAAAAGCCGAGCCGAAATACAGCTCGTAATTCTCTTTTTCGACATAACCGATATGGGGCGTGCAGATGCAATTTTCCAAGCGCAGCAGGGCCGAGCCTTGCAAAATCGGTTCGGATTCAAAAACATCAATGGCCGCCAGGCCTGGGCGTCCCCGGTTGAGTGCCGCGATCAGGGCGTTGGGCTCCAGCAACTCGGCACGCGAGGTGTTCACAAACAACGATGTCGGCTTCATCAGCCCCAGATCCTTGGACGTGACCATGCCCATCGTGGCGTCGTTGAGCCTCAGGTGCAAAGAAACAACGTCGGCTTCTTGAAAAAAAGCCTCACGGGTACGGGCCACCATGTACCCGTCTTGGCTGGCTTTCACACGCGATGCATCACTGCCCCAAACCATCACCTGCATGCCAAAGGCTTTGCCGTAACCCGCCACCAGTTGGCCAATTTTGCCGTAGCCCCAAATGCCCAAGCTGCGACCCTTGAGCACCGTACCCAAACCAAAATTGGCGGGCATGGAGCCGGCTTTCAGGCCAGACTGCTGCCAAGCGCCGTGCTTGAGGTTGCCAATGTATTGGGGCAACCGCCTGGCTGCGGCCATGACCAGTGCCCAGGTCAATTCAGCCGGGGCCACGGGCGAGCCGGTTCCTTCTGCGACCGCCACACCGTGTGCGGTGCAGGCGGCCAAATCCACATGGCTGCCCAAGCGCCCGGTTTGCACAATCAATTTCAAGCGAGGCAGTTTTTCAATCACCGCGCGGGTCAGGTGGGTGCGCTCACGGATCAAGACGATGATTTCTGCGTCTTTCAACCGCACCGACAACTGACCCATTCCTTTGACCGTGTTGGTGTAGACCTTGGCGGGGTAGTTTTCGAGTTTGCTCGCGCAGTTGAGTTTGCGCACCGCATCTTGGTAGTCGTCAAGGATCACAATGTTCATCCCTCCATTGTGCCTTGACGAGGCGGCCAGAATTGGTCGCCCAGGCGGATTTTGCGATCAAAAACGGGCTTGAGAGGCCTCCAGCGCAGCCATGCGGTCGAGTTCAGCGCATACATCGGCCATGCGGCCAGAGATCACCATGCGCCCAGCCCCTTTGACGCGCTCGTTGCTGTCTGCGACCCGAACGACCCGCAGTACCGGGTTCAAACCTGATCGGGCTGTGTGGTGTGCCGGGGCCGATTTCAGACCCATGGGTTCACAAGAGCCGTGCCTGGCCGCCCATTGAGGGCGCGAAGGCGCGGTTTTGCGCAGCGGCATGGTTGACGGCGCGGCAGGGCGACCGAAATTGGAGAGGCCTTGAAAAAGACCTGAAAAAGCAAGCAGAGCGATTCCCATGTGAAACCTTTCAAAAAAAGGAGGTTGGACACAGGCAGGATTTTTGAAAAACCCGCTGCACCAGGGCGGTCAACCTCGCGGTGACAGCGCCTACCACCTGGTGCAGCAGATAAGAAACTTACATCAGCAAAGTGTTGCGAATCAGACCCACAGCCAGGCCTTCGATGTCAAAGGGCTCATCAGGGTTGACCACGATGGTCTTGAAATCGGGGTTTTCGGGCAGCAATTCGATGCCACTGGCGGTTTTGCGCAGGCGCTTGACGGTGACTTCGTCGCCCAGGCGGGCCACCACGATTTGGCCATTGCGCACTTCCTTGGTGGCCTTGACCGCCAGCAAGTCGCCGTCCATGATGCCGGCATCGCGCATGGACATGCCGCGCACCCGCAACAGGTAGTCGGGTTGCTCGGTGAACAAGCTGGTTTCGACTTGGTAGGTTCGGTCGACGTGTTCTTGGGCCAAAATGGGCGAGCCCGCTGCCACGCGGCCGATCAGGGGCAAGCTCAATTGGGCCAAACCGGGCAAAGTCAGGCTGAACAAATCAGATGGTGGCCGATAGCCGTTGCGGTTGCTGCCTTTGAGGCGAATGCCACGGGACGTGCCGCTGACCAATTCGATGGCACCTTTACGGGCCAAGGCCTTGAGGTGCTCCTCTGCGGCATTGGCTGATTTGAAGCCCAAAACTTGGGCAATTTCAGCCCGAGTAGGGGGTGCGCCGGTGTTGGCAATGGAGTTTTGTATCAACTCCAGAATCTCTTGTTGCCGTGCCGTGAGCTTGGGGCTGTCTGTCATGCGGTGTCCTTTGAAAGGATGGGTGAACTGTTTTTTCATCCAGTGACTGTATTTTTAACCAGTTTTTTGGGATGTGCAAGTGGTTGAAGCAAAAAAAATCGAAAAAGTCGTGGTTTTGGGCACAGGCGGCACGATTGCGGGGACGGCCGCCAGCGCCAGTGACCATACGGGCTACACAGCGGGTCAATTGGGTGTTGATGCCTTGATGGCCGCTTTGCCAGATTTGCCAGAGGCCTTGTCTGGCTGCACCTTGGTGGCTGAGCAAGTGGCCCAACTCGACAGCAAGGACATGGATGCCGCCACTTGGCAGACTTTGGCCGCGCGTTGCCAGCATTGGTTGGCACAAGACGATGTGCGCAGCGTGGTCGTGACGCACGGTACCGATACCCTGGAGGAAAGCGCTTGGTTTTTGCAAATGGTTTTGCAGCCCACCAAGCCTTTGGTGTTGACCTGTGCCATGCGCCCAGCCACCGCCTTGGGGGCAGATGGCCCGCAAAATTTAATGGACGCTTTGGCACTGGCTTGTGCAGAAAGTCAGCCTGGCACTTGGGCCGTATGTGCCGGGGTCATTCACAGCGCCCTTAGGGTTCAAAAAGTTCACCCTTATCAATTGGATGCCTTCAGCTCAGGGGAGGCCGGACCTGCCGGCTGGGTTGAGGCGGGGCGGGTGCGCTGGGCAGGGAGCAGGGCTTTCACGCCTGTGGCGCAGACCTTTTTGGACGCGGTCTTGAATACCCCCGTGGCTCAATGGCCCTGGGTGGCGGTGGTACTCAGCCATGCGGGGGCACAGCGCCAAATGGTCGACGCTCTGCTG
>CAMCNQ010000098.1 GCA_945875955.1 Limnohabitans sp. Rim8
CGCTCTGGCTTTGCCCACCCGATTGGCAGATGACGTGCATTCTTTCTGGTGGTGACGATTACGAACTCGTCTTCACAGCACCTTCTGGGGCTGCAGCTCAGGTGCAAGCGGCGGCGCTGGCCACACAGACCGCCGTCACCCGGATTGGACGCATCACCCCAAATCCACAATGCGTTGTTGTGGATGCGTCGGGTCAGGCCATGGACATGGCCTTTCCTTCTTTTGACCACTTTGCTTGAAGATGGCTTTTCCCTCACCCCCGAGCCCGCGCCAAGCCAGTGTTTCTTTCATGCTGGCGCATCCCGCCCATTTCATGGCCTTGGGCATGGGCTCAGGTTTATCGCCCGTGGCACCAGGCACCATGGGCAGTCTCTTTGGATGGTTTTCTTGGTTGTTTATCCAAGACCATCTTTCCATCACCGCTCAAGCCCTTGTGATTGTTTTGGCCATCGTGATGGGCTGGTGGGCTTGTACTGTGACCGCTCATCACATGGGGGTCAGTGATCCGGGGGCCATCGTCTGGGATGAGGTCATTGCCATGTGGTTGATTTTGTTCCTGGTTATGCCCACTGGCTTTTGGGGCCAATTGGCGGCTTTTGTTTTGTTTCGCTTTTTTGACATCAACAAACCAGGGCCTGTTGCTTGGGCAGATCAATGCTTCAAAGGCTTTGGCTGGCGTGGCGGCTTTGGCATCATTTGGGATGACCTGGTGGCCGCGTTTTGCACTTTGCTGGTGCTGGCCCTTTGGAGGTTTCTATGAATACCGAACTCGTGACAGAGTTGGCTGAAAAATTGACGCGTTTGAACTGGATGCTGGCCACGGCTGAAAGCTGCACAGGCGGCATGATCTCAGCCCAATGCACCGATATGGCCGGATCGAGTGCGTGGTTTGATTGTGGATTCGTGAGTTATTCCAACCATGCCAAAACGCATTTGTTAGGCGTAGACAGCAAGTTGTTGTTGCAACACGGGGCGGTCAGTCAAGCCGTGGCCATGGCCATGGCGCAAGGCGCTGTCGCCCGATCACAAGCCCATGTGTCGCTTGCCGTGACGGGCATCGCAGGTCCTGGCGGCGCAACCCTTGATAAGCCCGTAGGCACGGTTTGGCTGGCTTGGGTTGTGGATGGAGAAGTCATCAGTGAACGCCAACAATTTTCTGGCGATCGGCAATCCATCAGACACGCCACAACGGCGCATGCATTGGTGGGGCTTTTGGCCCGTTTGAGTCGCTGGTGATGACCCGAATGGCGAACATAAAAAAACCCTCCGAAGAGGGTTTTTTTACTTCAGCAAACTGCTGAAAAAATGGTTGCGGGGGCCGGATTTGAACCAACGACCTTTGGGTTATGAGCCCAACGAGCTACCAGACTGCTCCACCCCGCGGTATCTTTGAATTATAACTTAGTCTGCTGCTGCTGTGGCAGAAGTATCACCACGGTCGACCAATTCAACCAGGGCCATGGGTGCGTTGTCACCCACGCGGTAGCCCATTTTCAGAATGCGTGTGTAACCACCGGGGCGCTTGGCAAACCGTGGACCCAAGTCGGCAAACAATTTGACGACGCTGTCACGGTCACGCAAGCGGTTAAAAGCCAAACGCTTGTTGGACAAGCTGTCTTCTTTGGCCAAAGTGATCATGGGTTCAATCACGCGGCGAAGCTCTTTGGCTTTGGGCAATGTGGTTTTGATGACTTCATGCTCAATGAGCGAATTCATCATGTTGCGCAGCATTGCGAGGCGGTGCTCGCTGGTGCGGTTCAACTTACGGAGTCCGTGTCCGTGGCGCATGGTGCTTTCCTTTCTTTATTAAACAAGCAGCCGTATCAGGTACTGCCCGTGCACATCCCAGCAAAAGCCGGAGAATTCCAATTAACGTTTTTCAAGTCCTGCTGGAGGCCAGGCTTCGAGTTTCATGCCCAATGTCAAACCGCGTGAAGCCAAAACTTCCTTGATTTCATTGAGCGACTTGCGACCCAAATTGGGCGTCTTGAGCAATTCATTTTCTGTGCGTTGGATCAAATCACCAATGTAGTAAATGTTTTCTGCTTTGAGACAGTTGGCGGAACGAACCGTCAACTCCAATTCGTCTACAGGGCGCAGCAAAATAGGATCGAAACTGCCCGAACCACCGCGTTGCGCTGGCTCGTTGAATGCAGACAATTCGCTGCCTTCCAATTGGGCAAAAACCGCCAATTGCTCAACCAAGATCTTGGCCGAGGAACGCACCGCATCTTCTGCAGTGATGGCTCCGTTGGTTTCGATTTCGATGACCAACTTGTCTAGGTCTGTGCGCTGCTCAACACGGGCGCTTTCCACGGTGTAGCTGACTCGCTTGACCGGTGAAAACGAAGCATCCAAGACAATGCGACCCAAGGCCTTGGTGGGCTCATCGGCAAACCGGCGCATGCTGCCGGGCACATAACCACGGCCTTTTTCGACCTTGATTTGCATGTCCAATTTGCCACCATGTGACAAATTGGCAATCACATGCTCAGGGTTGATGATTTCCACATCATGAGGCGTCTGGATATCGGCGGCAGTCACAGCGCCCTCACCATCCTTGCGCAAACTCAAAGTGACCTCATCGCGGTTATGCAGTTTGAACACCACACCCTTGAGGTTCAACAAAATATTGACGACGTCTTCCTGGACGCCATCGATGGAGGAATACTCGTGCACAACACCGGCAATGGTCACTTCAGTGGCGGAATAACCGACCATTGAGGACAGCAAAACGCGACGCAAAGCGTTGCCAAGGGTATGGCCATAGCCACGTTCAAATGGCTCCAGCGTGACTTTGGCGCGGTTGGCCGCCAATTGTTCAACTTGGATGGCTTTGGGTTTCAACAGATTGGTTTGCATTCAGACTTCCTCTCAATACCCCCGGCTCGTTACACCGGTAAGGCAGATGAAGCACCCGGCTCACAATGCCTTGTGTGCCGGGAACGATTGAAACAAAGAATTAACGTGAATACAATTCGACGATCAACGATTCGTTGATGTCAGCAGCGAATTCATCGCGATCAGGTACCTTTTTGAAGGTGCCTTCTGCCTTGTCGGCATTGACTTCTACCCAAGCAGGCATGCCAACTTGTAAGGCGAGTTGCAAAGCTTCAACAACACGGTTTTGCTTCTTGGATTTTTCGCGAACAGCGATCAAGTCACCGGCCTTGACCAAGTAAGAAGGTATGTTCACCGACTGGCCATTCACCGTGATGGCTTTGTGTGACACCATCTGACGCGCTTCGGCACGGGTGGAGCCAAAACCCATGCGGTATACCACGTTGTCCAAGCGGCACTCCAGCAGTCCCAACAAATTGGAGCCTGTATTGCCTTTACGGCGGTCAGCCTCAGCGAAATAACGGCGGAATTGCTTTTCCAAGACGCCATACATGCGTTTGACTTTTTGCTTTTCACGCAATTGCAGACCGTAGTCTGAGGTTCGCTGACCCGAAGTGCGACCATGCTGGCCTGGCTTGGAATCAAATTTGGACTTGTCTGCAATCGAGCGACGAGCGCTTTTCAAGAACAAGTCGGTGCCTTCACGGCGTGAGAGTTTGGCCTTGGGGCCTAGGTAACGTGCCACATTATTTCCTTTTATACATCTGCCGCATCAAAAAATGCGGGAGCCAGGCGATGCAAGCAAGGCCTGGCGGTGGGCTTGGTTTGAGATTAAATACGACGGCGCTTTTGAGGGCGGCAGCCGTTGTGCGGAACAGGCGTCACATCGGCAATCGACGTGATGCGTATGCCCAATGCACCCAAAGCACGGACCGAAGACTCGCGACCAGGGCCAGGGCCTTTGATTTCGACGTCCAGGTTTTTGATGCCTTGTTCTTGGGCAGCACGACCGGCCACTTCAGAAGCGACCTGCGCTGCAAAAGGGGTCGACTTGCGCGAACCCTTAAAGCCCTGACCACCCGATGAAGCCCATGACAAGGCATTCCCCTGCCGGTCTGTGATCGTGATGATGGTGTTGTTGAAAGACGCGTGAACGTGGGCAATGCCATCGGCAATGTTCTTGCGAACTTTTTTGCGTACACGTTGGGAGGCGCTGTTGGTTTGTGCTTTAGCCATGGTGGTCTCTCAATCTTGCTTATTTCTTCAGAGCCGCTGCGCCTTTGCGCGGACCCTTGCGTGTACGCGCATTGGTGCGCGTACGCTGACCACGCATGGGCAATCCACGACGGTGACGGAAACCACGGTAGCAACCAATGTCCATCAAACGCTTGATGTTCATGGTGGTTTCGCGGCGCAAATCACCTTCAATGGTGAAAACTGCAATCTGATCGCGAATTTTCTCAAGATCAGCGTCAGTCAGATCTTTGATCTTCTTTGAATAAGCGATGCCAGAGGCCTCGCAAATCAGTCGAGCGCGGGACCGACCAATGCCAAAAATAGCGGTCAAGCCAATTTCAGCGTGTTTGTGCGGCGGAATGTTGATGCCAGCGATACGTGCCATTTTCGTCCTCTAAAACTTATTCAATCAGCCTTGACGCTGCTTGTGACGGGGGTCGGTGCAAATCACTCGAACAACGCCTTTACGGCGAATGACTTTGCAGTTGCGGCAAATTTTTTTCACCGAAGCCGAAACTCTCATGGTTTTCTCCTAAAACTCGTCTTTTACCCAGACCTTGACAGTCCGGGTGAAATTTGGGCCTCTGCGCATTCATTTGCACAGAGGATTTACAGAAACAATGTCACCTGCAATTCAAGAAATTCGTTCTTGCCTCTGCAGGTCACACCACAACAAACAACCACATCAACACAACCGGTTTGAAACTCGTCAAACCCACACTTTTGAAATCAAGATTTGAAACTTGCTTTCTTCAAGAGTGAATCGTATTGTTGTGACATCAAATAATTTTGTACCTGCGCCATGAAATCCATGGTTACAACCACAATGATCAGCAAAGATGTACCGCCAAAATAAAACGGAACATTGTATTTCAGAATCAAAAACTCCGGCAACAAACACACGAAGGTGATGTAGATGGCTCCGGCCAGTGTCAGGCGCAACAAAATCTTGTCAATGTAGCGGGCTGTTTGGTCACCTGGACGTATGCCCGGGATGAAGGCGCCACTCTTTTTCAAGTTGTCTGCAGTTTCGCGGCTGTTGAAAACCAAGGCCGTATAGAAAAAGCAGAAAAAGACAATGGCAGCCGCATACAGCATCACATAGATCGGCTGGCCAGGTGTCAGGCTGTTGGATACATCTTTGAAGAAACGAACAATCACACCACTGGACTCGCCTGCGCTGAACCAATTGATCACGGTGGCGGGTAGCAAAATGATCGAAGACGCGAAGATGGGGGGAATCACACCCGCCATATTCAGTTTCAAGGGCAAATGCGAAGATTGACCACCGTAGACTTTGTTGCCAACCTGGCGACGTGCATAGTTGACCAAGATCTTTCGCTGACCACGCTCTACAAAAACAACAAAGTAGGTCACAAGAACAACCACCACCAAGATCAACATCGAGATCAAAGGATTCATCGCTCCTGTACGAACCAACTCGAACAGACCACCCAGGGCACTTGGCAGACCTGCAGCAATACCTGCAAAGATCAAGATCGATATGCCATTGCCCAAGCCACGCTCGGTGATTTGTTCACCCAACCACATCAAAAACATGGTGCCGGCAGTCAGGCTGACCACTGCTGTCATTCTGAAACCCAAACCAGGACTCAAAACCAGACCTGCAGAAGACTCCAAAGCCACTGCAATGCCCAATGACTGAAACAAAGCCAGGCCCAATGCACCAAAACGTGTGTATTGCGTGATTTTGCGACGCCCTGCTTCGCCTTCTTTTTTCATTTGCTCAAAGGTGGGCACAACGTAAGTCAACAACTGCATCACGATGGAAGCCGAGATGTAGGGCATGATCCCCAATGCAAAAACAGTGAAGCGCGACAAGGCTCCGCCTGAAAACATGTTGAACAGACTCAAGATGCCGCCTTGCTGACCATTGAACAACTGCTTGAGTTGGGCAGGATCAATCCCGGGCACAGGAATGTGTGCACCGATGCGGTAAACGACCAGCGCCAAGAGCAGGAAAATCAGTCGGCGACTGAGGTCGCCATACTTGCCTGCTTTTGCTGCTGAATTAGCGCTGGTTGCCACGTTGTCTTTCGTCCATCAACGTTTCAGGCCACGGAGCCACCAGCAGCTTCAATGGCTGCTTTGGCACCTGCCGTTGCACCAATACCAGTCAATTTGACGGCTTTGGCCAACTCACCCGACTTGATCACCTTGACCACTTTGGCCATGTGGGGCACCAGACCGGCTTGTTTGAGCGTCAGGACATCCACTTCGGCCATGTCCAAACGGGACAGGGTGGTGAGCGTGATTTCTGCGTTGTATTTGAGCAGGTGTGACTTGAAACCGCGCTTGGGCAAACGGCGCTGCAAAGGCATTTGACCGCCTTCGAAACCCACTTTGTGGTAGCCACCTGAACGTGATTTCTGACCTTTGTGGCCACGGCCGGCGGTTTTACCCAAGCCAGAACCGATGCCACGTCCAACGCGACGCGGGGCGTGTTTAGAGCCTTCTGCGGGCTTGATGCTGTTGAGTTCCAACATTGGCCTCTTAGAGAACTTTGACCAGGTAACTGATCTTGTTGATCATGCCGCGCACTGCTGGGGTGTCTTGCAGTTCACTCACGGAGTTGAGCTTGCGCAAACCCAGACCACGAACGGTGGCGCGGTGCGAAACTTTGGTGCCAATCGGACTGCGTACCAATTGGACTTTCACTGTTGCTTGTGTCGTCATGTTGGATATCCTGTTCAGCCGAACAACTCTTCAACGGACTTGCCACGTTTGGCCGCCA
This sequence comes from Limnohabitans sp. Rim8, assembly GCA_945875955.1. Classification (GTDB taxonomy): domain Bacteria; phylum Pseudomonadota; class Gammaproteobacteria; order Burkholderiales; family Burkholderiaceae_C; genus Limnohabitans_A. The sequence goes on from CAMCNQ010000098.1 coordinate 6,833, forward strand.
CGTTGGAGGCTGTTGTGCAATTGGACAATGCGTCCAGGGTGGCACGAACCATGTTGTAGGGGTTGGATGAACCATGGCTCTTGGCCACGATGTCGGTGATGCCCACCACCTCGAACACCGCACGCATGGGTCCGCCTGCAATGATGCCAGTCCCTTTTGGGGCCGGTGCCATCATCACGCGGGCCGCACCATGGTGACCATTCACGGCGTGGTGAATGGTGCCATTTTTAAGATGGACTTTGGCGAGATTGCGACGCGCTTCTTCCATCGCTTTTTGAACGGCTGCAGGCACTTCTTTTGACTTGCCTTTGCCCATGCCCACCTTGCCATCGCCGTCACCGACGACGGTCAACGCTGCGAAGCCCAAAATACGGCCACCCTTGACCACTTTGGTCACGCGGTTGACCGCAATCATCTTTTCGCGAAGTCCATCTTCTGGACCGTCGCTCTGAGGTTTTGCTGTGAATTTAGCCATTTTTTTCTCCGATCCGTTTAGAACTGCAGGCCTGCTTCACGGGCTGCTTCGGCCAAAGCCTTGACGCGACCGTGGTAGGCGAAACCTGCGCGGTCGAAGGCGACCTTCTCAACGCCAGCGGATTTTGCTTTTTCAGCAATGCGCTTGCCAACGACTGCGGCTGCAGCGGCATTGCCACCTTTGCCTGCAGCGCCCAATGCCGTGCGCACTTCGGCTTCGGCGGTTGAGGCACTGGCCAGAACCTTGGTTCCGCAACCAGAGATCACACTGGCGTAAATATGCAAGTTGGTGCGGCTCACGGTCAAACGTGCCACGCCTTGCTGTGCAATGCGGATGCGTGTTTGGCGCGCACGACGCAGACGCTGCTCTTTCTTGGTCAACATGGTGCAGCTCCTTATTTCTTCTTGGTCTCTTTGATCGTGATCTTCTCATCCGAATAACGGATGCCTTTGCCTTTGTAGGGCTCGGGAGGACGAACAGCACGGATCTCAGCAGCAATTTGGCCAACGCGTTGACGGTCGGAACCCTTGATCACGATTTCAGTCGCAGTCGGGGTGGCCACCGTGATGCCCGCAGGCATGTCGATGTTGACGGGGTGCGAATAACCCACAGCCAGGTTCAGTTTGGCGCCAGATGCCGCCGCCTTGTAACCCACACCAACCAGGTTGAGCTTCTTTTCAAAGCCCTTGGTCACGCCGGTGACCATGTTGTTCACCAACTGACGCAAGGTGCCGCTCATGGCATTGGCTTCACGTGAGTCATTGGCAGGCGTGAAGCTGAGCTTACCGCCGTCGTTGCTCACTTTCACCAGCATGTTGTTCGCGATGGCCAATTGACCACCTGAGCCTTTCACACTGATTTGATCTTTTTGGATCGACACATCCACACCAGCGGGGATGGTCACAGGCATTTTTCCTACACGGGACATTTAGTCTCTCCTGCCTTTAAGCGACGTAGCACAGCACTTCGCCACCGACACCGGCTGCGCGCGCTTTGCGGTCGGTCATCACACCTTGAGGCGTGGTGACAATGGCGACGCCCAAGCCGTTTTGGACTTGTGGGATAGCGTCACGGCCTTTGTACACGCGCAAACCAGGACGGCTCACGCGCTCTATGCGCTCGATCACAGGGCGACCGGCGTAGTACTTCAGGACAATTTCGAGGACGGACTTGCCGTCTTCTGTTTGAACTTTGAAACCGTCAATGTAGCCTTCATCTTTCAACACTTGTGCGATGGCAACCTTCACTTTGGAAGATGGCACCAACACCATGGCTTTTGACACCATTTGTGCGTTGCGAATTCGGGTCAACAGATCGGCAATAGGATCACTCATGCTCATGTTGTTCTCTCCTGCCGATTTACCAGCTGGCCTTGGTCACGCCGGGAATATTGCCTGCAAAGGCTAATTCACGAATCTTGGCGCGACCCAGACCAAATTGACGGAACGTGCCGCGTGGGCGACCGGTGATTTCACAGCGGTTGCGTTGACGGGTCGGGTTTGCGTTGCGTGGCAGCTTTTGCAGGCCCAGACGGGCAGCTGCACGCTCTTCATCGCTGCGCTTGAAATCGTTGGCGATGGCTTTCAAGTCCGCGTATTTTTTCGCGTACTTGGCTGCCAATTTTTCACGCTTGAGCTCTCGCTCGATCAAAGCTACTTTAGCCACGTGACACCTCAGTTCTTGAAGGGGAAGCGGAAAGCCGTCAAAAGAGCTTTGCACTCTTCATCGGACTTGGCTGTTGTGGTGATGCTGATGTTCAGGCCGCGCAAGGCGTCAACCTTGTCGTACTCAACTTCAGGGAAAATGATCTGCTCTTTCACGCCGATGTTGTAGTTTCCACGGCCATCGAAAGCACGACCTGAAATACCGCGGAAGTCCCGCACCCTTGGCAAGGCCACGGTCACGAAGCGGTCGAGGAATTCATACATCTGAACGCCACGCAATGTCACCATGCAACCAATGGGCTGTAGTTCACGGATTTTGAAACCCGCAATCGCCTTTTTGGCCTTGGTCACCACTGGTTTTTGGCCTGCAATTTTTGTCAAGTCGCTCACCGCGTGGTCCATGACTTTTTTGTCCGCCACGGCTTCGGAAACACCCATGTTCAAGGTGATCTTGGTGATGCGAGGCACCTGCATGGGCGACTTGTAGCCGAATTTGGCGATCAAATCGGCAGCGATTTTCTCGCGGAATAGTTTTTGCAAACGTGCCATGCTCATGCCACCTTGATTTCTTCGCCACTGGACTTGTAAACGCGAACGCGTTTGCCATCGGCCTGCACCTTGATGCCCACCCGATCAGCCTTGCCTGTTGCGGCATTGAAAATGGCCACATTGGATTGGTGAATCGGCATGGCCTTTTCGATAATGCCGCCAGTTGTGCCCTTCATCGGGTTTGGCTTGGCGTGCTTTTTAACGATATTGATACCTTCGATCAAGACATGTGAATCGGTTGCACGGGCAGTTATTTTCCCGCGCTTGCCTTTGTCCCGACCTGTGATGACGATGATCTCATCGCCTTTGCGAATCTTGTTCATGGCGCGTCCTTACAGTACTTCAGGAGCCAATGACACGATCTTCATGAACTTCTCGGTACGCAGTTCACGCGTGACCGGGCCGAAGATGCGGGTGCCGATGGGCTCCAATTTGGCATTGAGCAACACCGCAGCATTGCCGTCGAATTTGATCAATGAGCCATCACCGCGGCGAATGCCCTTGGCGGTACGAACCACCACGGCACTGTAGATTTCGCCTTTCTTGACGCGACCGCGCGGTGCAGCCTCTTTGATGCTCACTTTGATGATGTCGCCAACAAGTGCATAACGACGCCTGGACCCGCCGAGCACCTTGATGCACAGCACGGACTTGGCGCCGGTGTTGTCGGCCACATCCAACCGAG
>CAMCNQ010000099.1 GCA_945875955.1 Limnohabitans sp. Rim8
CCACCCACCCCAAGGGCCAGCATCCGATGATTGCCGAGGTGGACCGCGATTACGCCTTTTTGCTCAGCGCCTACGACGTCACGCCGGGGGCCAAACCCCCAACGTCAACACCATGCTGGACCAAAACATCTGGAGCTGGAACAGCCGGGTGTTTCCGGGCATCAGCCCGCTTGTCGCACGCTTGAACGACCGGGTGCGGGTGCGCGTGGGCAACCTGACCATGACCAACCACCCGATCCACATCCACGGCATCGAGTTTGAAGTGACCGGCACCGACGGCGGCCCCGTGCCTAAAACGGCGCGTTGGCCCGAGGTGACCACCGACGTGGCCGTGGGCCAGATGCGGCAGCTGGAGTTCATTGCCGATGAACCCGGCGACTGGGCCATGCACTGCCACAAAAGCCACCACACCATGGGCGCCATGGGCCATGACGTGCCCACCATGATTGGGGTGGACCACCGGGGTCTGGTGCAAAAAATCCAGAAGATCATTCCCGACTACATGCTCATGGGCGAACGCGGCATGGCCGACATGGGCGAGATGGAAATGGATCTGCCTGAAAACACCTTTCCCATGATGACCGGCAGTGGGCCTTATGGGCCCATCGAGATGGGGGGCATGTTCACCACGCTCAAAGTGCGGGCAGACCAAGGCCCAGCCGACTACAGCGACCCCGGGGTTTACAAGCAACCCCCAGGGACACAAGCCCGAGAGGTGCAAGCGCCCGTCTCGGAACCAAACGCCACACCCCAAGGCGCGCATGCCATGCCCGTGCCTGCAGGCACGGCGCGCAAGCCTGGGCATTCGCACGGCCAACATTGAATCCATCACACACTCATTTTTGAAGGCACACCACCATGAAAAAAACCGCCAACACTTTGACACTGCGCTTGGCACTGACGGCGCTGATCAGCCTGGCGTCGCTGGCCTTCGGGCCTGCTGTATACGCCCACACCCAGGACCACAGCGGCCACGCCGCGCCGGGGGCTGAGAAAAAAGCCGCCGCCATGGCCGAGCAAAAAGACTGGGGCATCGCCGGAAACCCTGCCAAGGTGCGGCGCACCATTCAACTGCGCATGGACGACACCATGCGCTTTACGCCCAATGCGCTGAACATCAAAAAGGGCGAGACCGTGCGCTTGGTGGTGGTCAATGCAGGCCAGGTCTTGCACGAGATCGTGATTGGCACGCCAGCCGATTTGAAGGCGCATGCCGAGATGATGAAAAAGCACCCGGGCATGGAGCACGACGAACCGCACATGGCCCATGTGAAGGCCGGGCAAAAAGGGGAAATCGTCTGGACCTTCAACCGGGCAGGGCAGTTTGAATTTGCCTGCTTGATTCCTGGCCATTTCGAAGCGGGCATGCTGGGCCGCATCAGCGTTCAATGAAAGGGATAACCACCATGCAAAGACGCCAATGGATCACTGCCGCCGCCTTGCTGGCGGCCCTGGGCCTGCAACGCACGGCCCTGGCCCAGGCCAATGCTGTGCAGGTTTGGAAAGACCCCAACTGCGGCTGCTGCCACCTGTGGGTTGAACACCTGCAGGCCAATGGCTTCAAGGTCGAGGTGCGCGATGTCGGCAACACCGCTGCACGCAAGCGCCTGGGCATGCCCGAAAAATGGGGTTCGTGTCACACCGCTTTGGTGGGGGGCTATGTGGTGGAAGGCCATGTGCCGGCAGCCGATATTCGCCGACTGCTCAAAGAGCGACCCACGGCCCTGGGCTTGTCGGTGCCCGGCATGCCCGTGGGCGGCCCTGGCATGGATGGCCCCGAATACAAAGGCCGCCAAGACGCCTTTGATGTGTTGTTGGTGCAAAAAGACGGCAGCAGCGTTTCCTTTGCACATTACCCTGGCAACAAGTCAAGCGCCCAGCGCGGTGGCATCCAGCCAGTGGACGATGGCGCCAAACCCTTGCCTTGGGTCGAGGCCGAGGTCAAACGCATTGACAAAGACACAGCCAAAATTGCGCTTCAACACGCGGAGATTCCCAACCTGGACATGCCCCCCATGCGCATGGTTTTTAACCTCAAAAACCCTGGCGATTTGACCGGTCTGCAACTGGGGCAAAAGGTCCGCATTCAGGTGGTGCAAGAAAACGGGGCCTATTGGGTGGTCCGCATCCAAGCCCGGGCCATGTGAATGCAGGAACCGGGACAGCAATGCCTGGTCTTGGGGGGCCTTTTTCAAACCTTCAAGGGTTCGCGGTTGACGCACTGTCTTTGGGGTGAACCCGGTCAGGCTGCAAATGGCGGTAAATGACCGCAAAGGGCGGTGAACAACGGCAGCCTGGCCTTGCTGCTTTGCCCACTTTCATTTGCGAATGCTTGTTTTAAGGGTTTGCAAGGCGTGTAATGATTCATTTGCCAATTTTTAACAATTTGAAACGTATAAATTTGTAATTTAATTAGACTATAGGTTTTCATATTTTATGATTCCTGCATGAAAAACACCGACCTTTACCGAGAACTTGGCGTGACCCCCGAGGCCGAGCCCGAAGTCATTCGAGCCGCTTACCGTGCCCTGGCGCAGCGCTACCACCCCGACCGCCAAGCCGGTTCATCGACCCTGGCCGCCGCCAAGATGGCCCGCATCAACCACGCTTACGAGGTTTTGCGCGATCCGGAAAGCCGCCGCAACTACGACCAAACCAAGCGGACCAGCCGCCCCAGCTTTCAGGCACCAGTGATCCACAGCCACAGTTGCCGCACCCTGGCCTATGGGGTTCAGCCTTTTTTAACCACCTATGACCAACGCGGGCGTTTGCACGCCCATGTGTGAAACCTGAAAGGCCCTGCTTGCAGGCCTCTTGGTCATGAAAAAAGCCCCGCAAGGCGTGAACCTTGCGGGGCTTTTTGTTTTGGCCGGGTTTAGGCTAAGAGAAAGAAAAGTGGTCTTTGTCCATCTGCATCACCGAGCGGGTCGAGGCCAAAGCCGCTTGGCGGTGGGCCTGGGCGCGGGGCAGCAAACGGGCAAAGTAGAACTCGGCGGTCTGGATTTTGGCGCGGTAAAAGTCGGCCGACTCAGAGCCTTGCTGGCTGGCCAGCAGGTCCGTCGCTTTGGCCGCTTGTTGTGCCCAGCTGAAAGCCATCATCACATAGCCGCTGTACATCATGTAGTCGACGCTGGCAGCGCCCACCAACTCCCTGTCTTTGGGGGCGCGCAGCATGATGGCCAGCGTCATCCCATTCCACTCCACAGCTTTCCAGGCCAGGGTGCGGGCCATGGCGCCTTTGGTGCCGCCTTGCAGCAGATTGGGCCTTGCAAACTTGAGCATCTTGCCGGTGAAGTCACGCACGCTTTGGCCTTTGGAGCCGAGCAAGACTTTGCGCCCCAGCAGGTCCAGCGCTTGGATGCCGGTGGTGCCTTCATACAGCGTGGAAATGCGCGCATCGCGCACGTTTTGCTCCATGCCGTTCGATTGGATGTAGCCATGGCCGCCATAAATTTGGATGCCCAAATTGGCCGCCTCCAAGCCCAACTCGGTCAAGAAGCCTTTGAGGATGGGCGTGAAAAATCCCAATTCGGTGTCGTACTTTTGGTAGCGGGCTTCGTCGCCCACGGTGCTGGCGTGAAACATGTGGTCGGCAATTTTGAGCGCGTCGTACACCATGTGGCGGCCGCCTTCGGCAATCGCTTTTTGCGTCAGCAGCATGCGTCGCACATCGGGGTGCCAAATCAGCGCGTCGGCTTTGTGCTCGGGCTCTTTCTTGCCCGACAAGGCGCGCATGGAGCGACGCTCCAGGGCATAGGGCAAAGCCCCTTGAAATGCCGCTTCAGCGTGGCAGACCCCTTGCACGGCGGTGCCAATGCGGGCGGTGTTCATGAAGGTGAACATGGCTTCCAGGCCGCGGTTCTCCTCAAAAATCAAATGGGCTTTGGCACCGTCGAAATGCAGCACGGCGGTGGCCGAGGCGCGAATGCCCATCTTGTGCTCGATCGAGCCGCAGTGCACGGTGTTGCGCTCGGCCATGACGCCGTCGCCCTTGGCGTCAGCTTGCACGTTGAACTTGGGCACGACAAACAGCGAGATGCCGCGTGTGCCCGCTGGCGCATCGGGCAGGCGCGCCAAGACGATGTGCACGATGTTGTCGGTCAGGTCGTGTTCGCCTGCCGAGATGTAGATTTTGGTGCCCGTCAAAATGTAGCTGCCATCGGCTTGCGGCACGGCTTGGGTGGTGATTTGCGCCAAATCGGTGCCGCACTGCGGCTCGGTCAAACACATGGTGCCTGACCACTCGCCCGAAATCAGCTTGGGCAGGTACAGGTGTTTTTGCGCGGCTGTGCCGTAGCGCAGCAGGGTGTTGATGCAGCCCATGCTCAGGCCGGGGTACATTGAAAAAGACCAGTTGGCCGTGCCCATCATTTCGGACTTGAACAAATTCAGCGAGGCGGGCAGGCCTTGGCCGCCAAATTCGGCAGGAAACGAAATGCTCTGCCAGCCGCCGGCCTGAAACTGTTGGTAGGCTTCTTTGAAGCCCTGGGGGGTGGTCACCACGCCTTGGTTGAAGTGGCAGCCCTCGCTGTCGCCCGACTGGTTCAGCGGCGCGAGCACGTCTTCGCACAGTTGCGCAGCGCCTTCCAAAATGGCGTTCACGGTGTCGGTGTCGGCTTCATTGCCGCCGGGCAAGGCCGCGTAGTGCGCGGGGAAGTCGAGCACTTCGTTCAAAAGAAAGCGCATGTCGCGCAGCGGGGCTTTGTAAGTGATCATGGGTGTTACCGAAAAGAAAAGTGGTTCAACGCTCAAGAATGGCGACAACGCCTTGGCCGCCGGCCGCGCAGATCGAAATCAGGCCGCGACCCGCGCCTTTTTGCGCCAGCATTTTGGCCAGCGTGGCCACGATGCGACCGCCGGTGGCGGCAAAGGGGTGACCGGCGGCGAGTGAGCTGCCGTGGACATTGAGTTTGCTGCGGTCGATGCTGCCCAAGGGCTGCTCCAAGCCCAGCCGGGTTTGGCAAAACACCGGGTCTTCCCAAGCCTTGAGCGTGCACAGCACCTGCGCGGCAAAGGCTTCGTGAATTTCGTAAAAATCAAAGTCTTGCAAGCGCAGCTGCGCGCGCTCCAGCATGCGCGGCACCGCATAGGCGGGGGCCATGAGCAGACCTTCTTTTTGTTTGAAAAAATCCACCGCTGCCACTTCGCTGAAGCTCAGGTAAGCCAAGACGGGCAAGCCGCGCGCTGCGGCCCAGTCTTCGCTGGCCAGCAAGACGGCCGAGGCCCCATCGGTCAAAGGCGTGGAGTTGCCGGGGGTCAAGGTGCCTTGCTCGGGGCGTACTTTTTTGTCAAAGCAGGGTTTCAAACTGCGCAACTTGTCCAGGCTCAGATCGCCGCGCAAATTGTTGTCTTGGCTCACGCCTTGGAAGGGCGTCATCAGGTCGGTGAAAAAACCATCTTGGTAGGCGCGTGCCAGGTTGTGGTGGCTGTGCCAAGCCAGCTCGTCTTGTGCTTCACGCGCAATGTCCCATTCTTGGGCCATCAACTCGCAATGCTCGCCCATGGACAAGCCCGTGCGCGGCTCGCCATTGCGCGGCAGGGCCGGGCGCAGCAACATTTGCGGACGCACCTGACTCAGCGCCGCCAAGCGTTGGCCCGCTGTTTTGGCGCGGTTGAGGTGCAGCAAGATTTTGCGCAGTTTTTCGTTCAGACCCATGGGCGCGTCCGAGGTGGTGTCCACCCCGCCGGCAATGCCGCACTCGATGTGGCCCAAGGCAATTTTGTTCGCCACCAGCATGGCCGCTTCCAGGCCGGTGCCGCAGGCTTGCTGTATGTCAAAGGCCGGGGTTTCGGGGGCCAGGCTGGTGGACAGCACCGATTCGCGCACCAAATTGAAATCGCGCGAATGCTTCATCACCGCGCCGCCCACCACCTCGCCCAATCGCTGGCCGTGTAGACCGAAGCGGTCCACCAAACCTTGCAGTGTGGCCGTCAGCATGTCGTGGTTAGACGCTTTGGCGTAGACGCTGTTGGAGCGGGCAAAAGGGATGCGGTTGCCGCCAAGGATGGCGACGCGGCGCGTCGTAGGAAGTGTGGAAAGTGTCATGGCAAATGCAGATAAAAAAGATCCGAAAGTTGGAAAGTCAGGTCACGTTTCAACGCAAGCGGTAGCTCAAGCTGGCGCGCAGATGGGGTTTGTCGCCTTGGGCGTTGCGCACTTCAAACAGCGCGTTGTGGGGCAGGGGGCCTTGTGCGGCGCGGGTGCTCCACAGGCTGGCGCGGGCAGGCAAATACAAAGGCGTTTTGAATTCCACCTGCACATCGGCCTGGGCCAGGGGCTGGCGCGGCAGCATGGCCGCCAAGGCCCGCGCCTGGGTCCACATGCCATGCGCAATGGCCCGGCGAAAACCGAACAACTTGGCCGACAGGGCGCTCAGGTGGATGGGGTTCAGATCGCCCGAGACGCGCCCATAGCGGCGGCCGATATTTGAATCGGCCTTGAAACTGGTTTGCACCGACAGCGGCTGCGCCTGCTGCAAAGCGCTGGCGTACGGCGGGCCGCTGGGGTTGGGAACACCCAGGCGCAGCAAGGTTTGTGTCGCCTCCCACACCAATGTTTGGTCTTTCCAGATCTGAAATTCGAGCGTGAACACCTGGCCTTTTTCATGCGCCTGCAGCAGGCCCGGTCGCATCTCGACGCGCAGCCTATCGTCCATTTGCAAGGGCGCATGTTGCTGCACGCGATTGGCCAAATGCACCGTGCCCAGGGCGGGCCAGGGGCAGTAACTTGACGCAAAGTAGGCCATGGCCAGCGGAAAGGTGAGCATTTGCGGGTACAAAAGCGGCACGCCATGCGCGCTCTGGTAAGCACACACTTTGGCGTAGGCCGCAATTTCTGCCGCGTCCAGCCGCACGGCGGATCGCCGAAAGCACACCTGCGCCAGCGACTCGATGCGGCCAGGCCGTTTGCGGCTGGCCTTGAGCACCGCCGCCAAGCCGGCCCAGGTGCTGGGGGCAGAGCCCATCTCGATGGTGGGCAACGAGTCGTTCATCTCTCAAGCCCCCATGATGCTTTGCCCGCACACGCGCACCACATTGCCGGTGACGCCGCCCGATGCCGGCGAGGCGAACCAGCAAATGGCCTCGGCCACGTCTTGCGGCAAACCGCCTTGGCTCATTGAGTTCATGCGCCGACCGGCTTCGCGCAGGGCAAAGGGCACGGCAGCGGTCATGGCGGTTTCAATGAAGCCGGGTGCCACCGCATTCAGGGTGATGCCCAGTGGGGCCAGGTGCGGTGCCATGCTTTGCACCATGCCGATCACACCGGCTTTGGACAGGGCGTAGTTGGTCTGCCCCACATTGCCAGCAATGCCCGAAATGGACGAGACACAAATGATGCGTGCGCCCGACTTGAGCGCACCGCGTTCAACCAAGGCTTCGTTGATGCGCTCTTGGGTGGACAGATTGACGTTGACCACCATCTCCCAAAAATGGGGCTGCATGTTGGCCACGGTTTTGTCGCGGGTGATGCCCGCGTTGTGCACGACCACATCCCAGCCGCCGTCGGCCAAGGCCGCGTCGGCCAGCAACTGGGGCGCGTCGGCTGCACCAATGTCCATCGCAATGGACTTGCCCGCCACCTGCTGCGCAACCGCGTTCAAACTGTCCAGTGCTTGGGGCACGTCCAGACAAATCACCTCAGCGCCTTCGCGCGCCATCACCTCCGCAATGGATGCGCCAATGCCCCGCGATGCACCGGTGACCAAAACTTTTTTGCCTGCCAAGGGGGCCGTCCAATCGGCAGGCGCCAGGCCCGCATCGACCGCAACGCTCACGCGGATCACTTGTCCCGAGACATAGGTGCTGCGCGGTGAGAGCAAGAACCGCAAGGTCGATTCGAGCGCGGTTTCAGCACCCTCGGCCACGTAAACCAGTTGCACCGCGATGGCTTTTTTCAGCTCGTTGGCCAGTGAGCGCGTCAGGCCCTCCAAAGCGCGTTGCATGGTGGCTTGGCGCGGCGCTTTACAGGCCTCGGGCGGGCGACCCAACACAATGACCCGGCCACAAGGCAGGACCGAGCGCGCAGCATCATGAAAAAAATCATACAAGGCGGTGGATTGGCTGCTGTCGCTCAAGCCTGTGGCGTCAAAAACCAGGGCTTTGACTTTTTCACCCGGCTGATCTTCGATGCCCCAGCGCCCCGTCATCAAACCCGCCGCGTTGGCCAGGGCCATCCACTGGGGCAGTTGCCGGTGCGCAACGGTGTTGGCATTGATCGAATGGAACACCCGGGCCAGCGCGGGCAACAGGGTCGAATCGGCGCTGCCGCCGACCATTACCGTGCCTTGAATCACGGCTTGACCCGCTTGGTAGCGCTCCAACACCAAGGGCTTGGGCAAACCCAAGGCATTGGCCAGTTTGGCGCCCATGGCGGAGTTGGCAAAATTGAGATACGAATCACTCATGCGGCATCATTCCATTCACAGGGGGCCTTAACGACAGGATCAAGAGTAGCACGACCATGCTTTTTTTCGTTCACCATGGTCTGGGGATAGAAAGTTCAACCTAAATCCGGCCGTGCAGCGTTTCACCCATCAGGTGAAGACCGTCGGGGGCGCAAGTGTTTGATTCATCAAGCGTTGGAAGCGCAAGCAAGCGGCCAACTGCCGGGTTTAGGTTCAAACTCGGCTGCGCGATTGCCAAAGGCGTACACCGCCATCGGTTTGGGCAGTTGATGCCGCAGCAGGTCGACCCGTGCTTGAAAATCCATGGATCAATTGAGGCGTGTTGGCTCAAAAGGCACTGGTGAGGCCAAACGCCTTCCAAGGGATGCAAAGGGCCAGAAAGTGCGCTTTCAGGCAGTGCAGGAAAACGGTTCTTAACGGGGTGGTGCAGATCGAGGCATTGGCTTTGTGACCTCGCCTTGGGGCCTTGTTTGGGCGTCTTTCAGTCCGGCAAGGGGGCGGTGCTAAACGTCGTTGTTGTCGTGCAATAACATCTGGCGGCTGAAAACCAAAAAGTCGTCCAGGTGGTGGGTCAAGATGTTCACGGTGATCGGCACTTGCAAGGACTGGTCGTCGTGCACGGCCACATTGCGAAAGCCGATCATGCGTTTCATTTGTTCGGCCACGGGGAAAGAAATCCAGTGGGCATTCGCCAACAAAGTGAATGTGTCTCTGGCGCTTTGTGTGACGCCCAGTTGTTCACGCCTGATGGTGTGCAATCCCATGTCCAAGGCGGCTTCACAAGCGCGCTGAATGTTCAGGATGGCTGCGTCTTGTCGGGTGAAGTTGTGCGCAAAACCCTCAGGGTCAGCCGCGTATTCTTCTCGGGCGCGTGCCACGCAACGCTCGATCGTGGCGGCTTTGTTGATGAGCACATCATCGGCCATACACAATCCCTTTGCGCATCACGTCTTGGATCAGTGGCCGTCTGGCTTCATCCAAATACAGTTTTTCACTGAGCATGGCGGCCTCGAACAGGCCAGCGGCCACATCCCTGGCCCAAAGGCGTTTTCCCGTCGTCAAAATTTGATGTTGCATCACCGTGGAGGCCGCACGCAGGTCCAGCAAGTCGACAGGGCACACGACTTGATCAGCAATCAGCCCTGCAAGTTCAAAGAGCTCAATGGGATCAGCGTAGCCCTCAACAAGTACAGCCAAGTCCAGATCACTTTCGGCATGAACAGGGTGGCCTAGCGCGCCTGCGCGACTGCCAAAGGTGTAAACCGCCATCAGCTTTGGGAGCTGTTGGCGCAGCAGGCCGACCAGTGCTTGAAAATCCATGGGTCGATTGTGGCGCATTTGCTCAAACGTTAAAAGCCCCGCAAGGCTTTCACCTTGCGGGGCTTTTGTGTTGGCCAGGTGAGGGCGCAAACCCTCAGTCCAGACAGCAGTGCACTTACATGCCCATGCCGCCCATGCCACCCATGTCAGGCATGCCGCCAGCGCCGGACTCGTCCTTCGGGGCTTCGGAGATCATGCACTCTGTTGTGAGCATCAAAGAGGCCACTGACGCTGCGTTTTGCAAGGCAGTGCGTGTCACTTTGGTGGGGTCCAAGATGCCCATTTCGATCATGTCGCCGTAGGTGTCATTGGCAGCGTTGAAGCCGTAGTTGCCCGAACCGGCCAACACAGCGTTCACCACCACCGATGGCTCGCCACCGGCGTTGTACACG
>CAMCNQ010000100.1 GCA_945875955.1 Limnohabitans sp. Rim8
TATCGACCAAGGCGTTGCCAATGGCGTAGAGGTGGTAGTGGGTCATGGCCAAGCCGGTGGTGAACAAAAGCCCAGAGTTTAGCGGCAGCGCTTGGGCGGCCAAACTCCAGCCCTGTCACCCCCGACTTTGTCGCGTGGCCATGACTTGGGCGTGCATGGACAGCTGCACCTCAACCCGTGTTGCGCAAACCTGCAGCAATGCCGTTGATGCTGATGTGTATGCCGCGTTGCACGCGTTCGTCGGCCTTGCCTTCCCGGTAGCGGCGTATGAGTTCGACTTGCAGGTGGTGCAAGGGGTCGATGTAGGGGAAGCGGTGGCGAATCGAACGGGCCAAGGCCGGGTTGCTTTGCAGCCGGTTTTTTTCTCCCGTGATTTGGCTCAGGGCGTCGGCCGTGCGGTGCCATTCGGCCTCGATCGCAGTGAAGATTTTTTTGCGCAAGCGGCTGTCGCTGACCAATTCGGCGTAGCGTGAGGCCAAAGCCAGGTCGCTCTTGGCCAGCACCATGTCCATGTTGGACAGCAGGGTGCGAAAAAATGGCCACTGGCGGTACATTTTTTGCAGCAGCGCCAGCGCGGCTTTGCGCTCGGCCGGCTCGGGTTTGTCCAGAAACTGGGCCACGGCCGAGCCAAACCCCAGCCAGCCGGGCAGGGTCAGGCGGCATTGGCCCCAGCTGAACCCCCAGGGGATGGCGCGCAGGTCTTCGATTTTTTCCAGCGCCTTGCGCGACGCGGGGCGCGAGCCGATGTTCAGTTGGGCCAATTCTTTGAGCGGTGTGGCACCAAAGAAATACGCGGTGAAGCCCGGGGTCTCGTACACCAGCCCGCGGTAGGCCTGCATGCTGGCTTCGGACAACTCGGCTGCGGCCTCCAAAAAGGCCCGTGTGGCGGGTTTGGTGGCCTGCAGCAGGCTCGCTTCCAAAGTTGCGGCCACCAGGGTTTCGAGGTTGCGACGGCCAATTTCGGGGTTGGCAAATTTGGCACCGATGACTTCGCCTTGCTCGGTCAGGCGGATTTGCCCGCGCACGGTGCCAGGCGGTTGGGCCAAGATGGCCTGGTAGCTGGGGCCACCGCCCCGGCCCACGGTGCCGCCTCGCCCGTGGAACATGCGCAAGGTGATGCCGTGGCTGCGCTGCAAGGGGTCAAACAACGCCACCAAGGCGATTTCGGCGCGGTACAGCTCCCAGTTGCTGGTGAAGATGCCGCCGTCTTTGTTGCTGTCTGAATAGCCCAGCATGATGTCTTGCTCGCCGCCAGAGCGCTTGACCAAGCCCGCCACGCCAGGCAGGGCATAAAAGTCTCGCATGATGGGGGCGGCGTTGCGCAGGTCTTCGATGGTCTCGAACAGGGGCACCACGATCAGGTCGTTGTGCGCGCTGCTGCCGGACTGCCCCCTTGCACCCGTGCCGCCTTGGGTGGCTGCTTCGGGGTCATGCAAGATGCCGCGCATCAGGCCCACTTCTTTTTGCAGCAGCAGCACCTCGAGCAAATCGCTCACGCTTTCGGTGTGGCTGATGATGTAGTGGCGAATGGCTTGCTGGCCAAAGGTCTTGCGCAGGCGGCGGGCGGTCTCAAAGATGGCCAGCTCCGATTGGGCCAGCTCGCTGTAAGGCGCTCCAGGCACGCGCAGGGGGCGTGCGTCGTTGAGCAGGCCCAGCAGCAAGGCTTGTTTGGCTGGCTCGTCCAGTTGCGGGTAGTTTTTTTCCAACCTGGCCGTGGCCAGCAGTTCGGCCACCACCTCTTCGTGCTTGTCTGAACTTTGCCGCAGGTCCACCGTGGCCAGATGAAAGCCAAACACCTCGACCGCGCGGATCAGCGGGTGCAGGCGCTGGGCGGCCAGTGCCTCGGCATGTTGGCCAAACAAGGACGCTTGGATGACCCGCAGGTCGGCCAAAAACGCTTGGGCGTCGGCGTAGGGGTTTTGCGGGGCCACCGCGTGGCGCGCGGCCTCGCCACCGGTCAGCTGGGTCAAGGTGGCGGCCAAGCGCGCATAAATGCCCGTCAGCGCCCGGCGGTAGGGCTCGTCTTGTCGGTGGGCGTTGGTGTCGGGCGAGCTGGCGGCCAGGGCCAGCATGTCGGGGCCAAAGGGCACCAGCATGGCCGACAGCGAGAGTTCGCCGCCCAGGTAATGCACTTCGGTCAGGTAGTGGCGCAGAGCCATATCGCTTTGGCGGGTCAGGGCGTGTTCCAGGGTCTGTGCGCTCACATTGGGGTTGCCATCGCGGTCGCCGCCAATCCACTGGCCCATACGCAAAAAGCTGGCAATCGTTTGCCCGGGCAAGGCGGCTTCCAGCTCGGCGTAGAGTTTGGGGATTTCGCGCAAAAACGTCGCTTCGTAGTAACTCAGGGCGTTTTCGATCTCGTCAGCCACGGTCAACTTGGTAAAGCGCAACAAGCGGGTTTGCCACAGCTGCATGACGCGGGCGCGCATCTGCAGTTCGTTGGCGGCCAGCTCTTTGGGGGTCAGCGCGTCCTTGCCGGTGCTGACAGCGCCAGCGCGGGACTTGATGGCATCGCGCTCGGTGAGCAGGTGGGCGATGTCGCGTTCGGCATCCAGAATGCTTTTGCGCTGCACTTCGGTCGGGTGGGCGGTGAGCACGGGCGAGACGTAGCTGGCGGCCAGCATGTTGGCGATGCTTTTCGGGGTGATGCCGGCCCAGCGCAGGCGTTGCAGGGCCACGTCAATGCTGCCTTCCTGTGTGTGGCCGGCCCGCTCGTGAATGGCACGGCGGCGGATGTGGTGGCGGTCTTCGGCCAAATTGGCCAGGTGGCTGAAGTAGGTGAAGGCCCGTATCACGCTGACGGCGCGGTCGCCGGGCAGGCTTTTGAGCCGTCTTTTCAGGGCCTTGTCGGCTTCGTGGTCGGCATCGCGCCGAAAAGCCACCGAGAGTTTGCGGATTTGCTCGACCAGTTCATAGGCCTCGGGGCCTTCTTGCACCCGGATCACATCGCCCAAAATGCGGCCCAGCAAGCGGATGTCTTCGGTCAGCGGCCGCTCGCTGTCGCGTTTGTCTTTGCGGGTTTTGTCCGCGGCAAGGGGCAAGGGGGCGTTGTCTTTGGAGACCTGTTTCATCGGGCGGTGTGGTTTGAAGGGGTGGTTTGGCCTTGGCTTGCGCATGGCCTTGAGGGCGCTTTGACCCATGCTAGCATTGGAACAGCCCTGCCAATTACCAATGGGTTTCATCTTGCGATGGAACTTTTTCAGAGAAACACACCGTGCCAACGCATTCTGTTCCCCACGTCGTTATCGCCACCCGTGAAAGTCGCTTGGCCTTGTGGCAAGCCGAGCATGTCAAAGCCCTGCTGGAGGGCTTGGGCTGCAGTGTCACTTTGCTGGGCATGACCACCCAGGGTGACCAAATTCTGGACCGCAGCCTGAGCAAGGTCGGGGGCAAGGGTTTGTTTGTCAAAGAGCTGGAAGTGGCCTTGCAAGAAGGCCATGCCGACATCGCGGTGCATTCGCTCAAAGACGTGCCCATGGACATGCCCGAGGGCTTTGAGCTGGCCTGCGTGATGGCGCGCGAAGACCCCCGCGACGCCTGGGTGTCCGCCGGTTATGCCCGCTTGGAAGATTTGCCGCTGGGCGCGGTGGTGGGCACCTCCAGCTTGCGCCGCACGGTGCTGCTGCGTGCGCTGCGCCCGGATTTGAAAATTGAGCCGCTGCGCGGCAACTTGGACACGCGTTTGAGAAAGCTCGACGAAGGCCAGTACGCCGGTATTGTGTTGGCGGCAGCGGGCCTCAAGCGCCTGGGTTTGTCAGAGCGCATTCGCCATATTTTTGAAACCGATGAGATGCTGCCGGCCGCTGGGCAAGGGGCTTTGGGCATAGAGATACGCAGCGACCGCGCCGATTTGCGGGCCTTGTTGGCCCCCTTGGCCGATGCCCCGTCTTGGCAGCGGGTGGCGGCCGAGCGGGCGGTCAGCCGGGCCATGGGCGGCAGTTGTTCCATGCCTTTGGCCGCGCACGCCACCTTGCACGGGGGCATGCTCAGCTTGCAAGCGGCCTGGGGCGACCCTGAAGGCCCAAGCGCCTTGGTGACGGCGCAGGCCCAAGAAGCGGCCAGCGACTTGCTGGCCTGTGAGGCTTTGGGTTTGCAAGTGGCCCAAGCTTTGCAGCGGGCGGGTGCACACTGATGCTGCTGGCCTGAGATGGCGCAAGCGCCTTTGGTGATCGTCACCCGGCCTGAGAGCGAGGCGATTGCATGGGCCAAGGCTTTGCAAGCCCAAGGCATTCGCACCCACACCTTGCCCTTGCTGCACATTGCCGCTTTGCCCGATGCATCGCCGCTGGTGGCGCAGTGGCAGGACCTCGCTGCGCATTTGGCCGTGATGTTTGTCAGCGCCAATGCGGTGCGGTTTTTCATGGCCCAGCGCCCTGCGGGCATGCCCATCAAGGCCTGCCGGGCATGGTCCACCGGGCCTGGCACCCGCGCGGCCTTGCTGGCGGCGCGCTGGCCTGCCGACCAAATCGATTCCCCCGATGAGGATGCTCCGAATTTTGATTCTGAAGCCCTTTGGGCCAAGGTGGCCCCGAGTGTTGCCATGGCCAAGGTGGCCCCGGGTGTTGCCATGGCCAAGGTGGCCCCTGGCGTTGTGGCGGCCCAATTGGCTTCGGTGCTGGTGGTGCGGGGTGCCGATGCCGATGGCCAGATGGCGGGACGCGACTGGTTGGTGCAGCAGTTGCAACAGGCGGGCGTTCGGGTGGTGCAGACGGTGGCTTATGTGCGCCAAGCCCCGGTCTGGTCTGACGCACAAAAACAAAGGGCGCTGCACGCCATGACCGATGGCAGTTGGTGGTTGTTCAGCAGCAGCGAGGCGGCTTTGCAGTTGCAACAGCTGTGCCCAGGCTTGCCCTTGGGACAGGCCAAAGCCTTGGCCACACACCCGCGCATCGCCAAGCGGCTGCAAGAAATCGGCTGGGGGCAGGTGCAAACCGTGCCAGCCGCGCTGACCGCCCAAGCCGAGTCTATAAAATCGCTGCCATGACCACCCAGACCGACCCCGCTGCCCACCCAGACCCCAGCCTGGCAAAAACCGTCACCTCGTTGTGGCGGTCTTGGGGTTTTGGCTTGGGCGGGGTGCTGGCGATTTTGGCTTTGGGGGTGTCGGTCTCGCTGTGGCAAAAGCTGGCGCACATTCAAGAGCAATTGGCCCTGCAAAGCGCCAACACCGCCCAGCAATCGCTGGAGGCCAAGGCCTGGGCCAAGCAGGCCCAGGAAATCGTCAAAGACAGCGCGGCCCGGTTGGCGCTGTTGGAGTCGCGGGTGGGCGAAGTGGCCTTGCAGCGTGGCCAGCTGGATGAGTTGATGCAAAGCCTGTCGCGCACGCGCGATGAAAATTTGGTGGTGGACATTGAATCGGCCTTGCGCATGGCCCAGCAGCAGGCCCAATTGACAGGCAATATGGAGCCTCTGTTGGAGGTGCTCAAGTCGGCCGAGTTGCGCCTGAAAAGATCAGCCCAGCCCCGTTTGATGCCGGTTATTCGGGCCATTGAAAAAGACATGGAACGTCTGAAGTCAACCCAAGTGTTTGACCTGCCCGGCATGTTGGCCAAACTGGACGAAGGCGTGCTGCTGGTCGACAGCTTACTGATGGCCAATCAGAAATTGCCCTCGGCCGCAAGCAACCCAAAAGGGGCCGATGCAAGCGCGCCTCAAGCGCAGGCCTCTTGGTGGGTATTGGGGTTCAAGCAAATTGGCGATCAGTTCAAAGACTTGGTGCGGGTCAGCCGCATCGAGTCGCCTGAGGCGGCTTTGTTGTCGCCCGATCAGAAGTTCTTTTTGCAAGAAAACCTCAAGCTCAAACTGCTCAATGCCCGCTTGGGCTTGCTGGCCCGCCAACAAGATGGCGCGCGCGCAGACTTGGCTTCGGCGGCCGTCCTGGTGCGCCGTTATGCCGAACCGTCGTCGCGCAAAACAACCCAGTTGCTCGAACTGCTGGAGCAAGCCACAGTGCAAATGAAACTCGGTGGTGTGCCTCGCGTGGACGGGTCGTTAACGGCCTTGGCCACAGCGGCAGCAGGAAGGTAAGCGGTTCATGCGCCTTGCTCTTTGGCTCCTCAGTTTGTTTGCATTGGCCGCAGCAGGGGCTTGGCTGGCCGATCACAACCAAGGCACGGTCTCGGTGTTTTGGTTGTCCCAACGGATTGATTTTTCACTCAACCTGTTGATTTTGGCTGTGGCTTTGGTGGTTCTGTTGGTGGTGCTGGCCCAGCAGGCTTTGTCGGCGTTGTTGTCATTGCCCCAGCAAGCCCAGCGCTGGCGCTTGCAGCAAAAGGAAAGAGCGGCCCATGCGGCCATGCTGGAGTCCATCAGCCACTTCAGAGCCGGTCGGTTTTTGCGCGCCAGAAAGGCCGCGCAAACGGCGCTGGAAAGAGAAGCGAGCCTGAAAGATGCGGGCTTGCAGTTGGACCATGCCGTGTCTTTGCGGGCTTTGGCCCACATGATGGTGGCCGAATCGGCCCATGCCCTGCAAGACCGCAGCCTGCGGCAATCGCATTGGCAGCAGTCGCTGGATGCGGCGCAAAAAGGCTCAGCCTCCGAACGCCAGACTTTGACCGATGGCGCTCAACTGCGCGCGGCCCGCTGGATGCTGGACGACCGGGATGCACCAGGCAGTTTGGCTGTTTTGAAAGCCTTGCCCACAGCAACTGGCCGCCGCATGGTGGCCTTGCGCATTCAACTCAAGGCGGCACGCTTGGCAGGACAACCGGCGCAGGCGCTGGAGACGGCCTTGTTGTTGGCCAAACACCGTGCCTTCACACCCCTGGCCGCCGAGAGTTTGGTGCGCAGCCTGGTTCTTGAGTGGATGTCGCGTGTGCACGACGCCGATGCCTTTCAGCGCTTTTGGCTCAAATTGACCCCTGCGCAACGCGCCATGCCCGACATCGTCGCCGAAGCGGCCCTGCGCTTTTTGGCGCTTGGCGGGGACGCTGCGCTTGCCAGATCGTGGCTGCAGCCTTTGTGGGCGCCCTTGCAAACCCAACAAGCCAACTGGTCGGTCGACCAACTTGCGCGCATGGTGCAAGCCTTGGACGCTTGCTTGGCCGACACTCAGGCAAACGACGCCAGAACCTGGCTGGCCCGGGTGGAAACGGCCCAACTCGCGCAACCGCAAGATGCGCGCTGGCAATACCTGGCAGGCATGTTGTGTTGGCGGCACCAGCTTTGGGGCAAGGCCCAGAGCCTGTTGGCGCAATCGGTCAAGGGTTTGCAAAGCCCGCAACTCAAGCGCCTGGCTTGGTGTGCATTGGCCGAATTGGCAGAGCAGCGCCAAGACCCCTTGGCCGCCACGCAGGCCTGGAAACAAGCCGCAAGGTTTCAGGCCTGAGCTTTGTTCGCTGCGGCCGGTCGGTCTGGCCGGGTTTGACAATGTGTTGCCCAAGGCTTTGGCGCAGGGCGAAAAAAACCGGGCGCTCAGCCCGGTTTTTTTCAGCACCTGGTCTTTCTGACCGTGATCAGAAAGGCAGGTTCAGGTCTTTGAGGTCCTTGCGTGTTTCCACCAAGACCAATGGGCCTTCACTCAGCACCACGGCGGGTGGGCGCTCGCGGGGCACGCGGATGGGCTTGGGCTCGGCGTCGATGGCGGCCTGAACGGCGGCCACTTTGTCGCTGTCTGAATTCACCCAGACAAGGCCAGAGTCTTGCGCCACTTTTTGTAAGTTGTCGATTTGCAAGATGTAGGCGGTGACGGCAGGCAAACCGGTGCTCGCGGCAACAACAGGGGCATTTGGCGTGGCAGCAACTTGCGCCGACGCTGCTTGGCCATGTACAGCGGGGGCATGGGTCACCTCCACAGTTGCCGCCGGTGCTGGTGCTGAGACCGCAGGTGCTTCAGACGCAGAAACTTGCGTTGAAACTGGCACTGTCTGAGTGGCTTGGGCCTCAAACGCGGGTGCTGCTGGCTGTGGCTCTGCGGCCACGCTGGGGCTTGCAGTTTGCTGGGCACGCTCAAAGTACGAACGGGCAGCGGGGCGCTCTTCGGTGCCTGCGGGGGCGTCGTTGGGCGCCGCGTTGACTTCGCCTTGGAGGGCTTCATCGGCTTGGCCTTGGCGGGTTTCGCCTGCGCGTTCGCGGCGGTCACGGCCATAGCGGTCACGTGAGCGGCGTTCACGGCGCTCGCCTGTGTTCTCTGTCGAGGCGCTGCCATCTGCCGCGTTGCTGCCGTCTTGGCCGGGTGCCAGGCTCAGCTCGTTCTCAGCGCCATTGCCCTCGCTGGGTGCCGCGTCGCTCTGGCGGCGTTCGCCACCGCGCTCGCCGCGTTCACGGCGGCCTTCGTTGCCGCGTTCGCCACGCTCACGCCGGCCTTCGCCGCGGGGCGCGCGCTCTTGGCGCACTTCGTTGCCTTCGGCGTTCAGCTCTGGCGGTGCATCGATTTGGCCTTCGTTGCGGTTCTCACCTCGGTTCTCGCCACGGCCATCGCGGCGGCCTTCACGTGGGGGGCGGTCGCCTGCGGGACGGTCCGCGCGGGCTGGGCGGGCTTCGCCGTCACGCAATTCGTTGCGGCCTTCCGTGCGGCCTTCCGTGCGGGTGTCGCCACGGCGGCCACCTTCGCGTGGGGCGCGCACTTCGCCTTGTGCGCCTTCGGGGCGGTCTGTGCGGCGGCCATCACGGCCACCTCGGCGGCCATCACGTCCACCTTCTCGGCCACCTTCTCTGCGTTCACCATCACGGCCAGCTTCACGGCGTTCGCCGTTTCTGCCCTCGCGCGTCTTGCTGTCTTTGTTGACCACGGGCTCAGGAGCGGCTTCGGGGGCGCTGCCCCCAAACAGGTTTTTCAACCAGCCGAAGAAACCACCGGTGGCCGCAGGAGTGGCCACGGGGGCGACCGGGGCGACTGGGGCTGCTGGGGCCTTGCGTGCCGGTTTGGCTTCGGCCACAGGGGCTTCGGGTTTGACCGGTGCAAGCGGGGCGGGCGCATCGGGCAACACGCCTTTGATGACGGGGGTTTGCTTGTTGGTGGGCTCTTGCGAGCGGCGCGTCACCGTGGTGGCGTCTTCGATTTCCTCGGCCATCTTGTAGCTCGCTTCGATGCGGTCCAGGCGCGGGTCGTCGTGCTTCAAGCGCTCAAGTTTGTAATGCGGTGTTTCCAAAGATTTGTTGGGCACCAGCAAGACATTGATGCGTTGCTGCAATTCGATTTTGGCGATTTCGGAGCGTTTTTCGTTGAGCAAGAAGGATGCGACTTCGACAGGCACTTGGGCGTGCACGGCGGCGCTGTTGTCCTTCATGGACTCTTCTTGGATGATGCGCAAAATTTGCAGCGCCGAGCTTTCGGTGTCGCGAATGTGGCCTGCACCGCCGCAGCGTGGGCAAGGGATGGACGCGCCTTCGGAGAGGGCGGGCTTGAGGCGCTGGCGGCTCATTTCCATGAGGCCGAATTTGCTGATGGTGCCAAATTGCACGCGGGCGCGGTCTTGGCGCAAGGCGTCGCGCAGGCGGTTTTCCACCTCGCGGCGGTTTTTGGCTTCGTCCATGTCGATGAAGTCGATCACGATCAAGCCACCCAGGTCGCGCAAGCGCCTCTGGCGGGCCACTTCGTCAGCGGCTTCCAAGTTGGTACGGGTGGCGGATTCTTCGATGTCGCCGCCCTTGATGGCGCGCGCCGAGTTGACGTCCACCGACACCAGGGCTTCGGTGTGGTCGATCACGATGGCACCACCCGAGGGCAGTTGCACGGTGCGGGCATAGGCCGATTCGATCTGGTGCTCGATCTGGAAGCGGCTGAACAAAGGCGCGTCATCGCGGTAGCGTTTGACGCGCGGCGCAAACTCGGGCATCACGTGGCTCATGAACTGCTGAGCCTGCTCGTAGATGTCGTCGGTGTCGATCAGGATGTCGCCGATGTCGCTGTTGAAGTAATCGCGAATCGCACGGATGACCAGGCTGGACTCCTGATAAATCAAGAAAGCGCCCTTGCCGCCCTTGCCGGCGCCTTCAATGGCGGTCCAGAGCTTGATCAGATAGTTCAGGTCCCACTG
>CAMCNQ010000101.1 GCA_945875955.1 Limnohabitans sp. Rim8
CAAGCTCAGCGTGGGCACCGTCGATTCGTTTCAGGGCCAAGAGCGCGACATCATTGCCATCACCTTGACACGCAGCAACCCCCAAGGCGAGATCGGCTTATTGTCTGACATCCGCCGCATTAACGTGGGCATGACCCGCGCACGGCGCAAGTTGCTGCTGGTGGGCGATTCGTCCACGCTTTGCTCTAATCCGTTTTTTGGGGAGTTGCTGGCGTATGTGAAGGGCGTGGGGGGCTACCGCAAGGCTTTGGCTGTTTAAACCAGCTTGGGCCAGTTGATTTGTACTTTGCGGTTGTTGGCCAAGCAGTCGCGTAAATACAAGTTGATCAGGCTTTGATACGGCACCCCTGCGTCATCTGCCATGCGCTTGAAATAGACAACAACGTCTTCTGACAGACGCATCGTCACAGGCTTCTTGAGTGTGGATGCATAGGGATTTTTGCGAGCCTTGAGCTTGGAGAGGTCGTATTCGGCTTTCATGTCAGATGCCTCGATAAAAAGCGCTTTCACGCTTGCTTGCCTTGCGAGCAACGACCCGCGCATGGCGATCGGTCGTACTCAGGCAGCTGCCCGTGATCGGCGGGCAACAATTGCGCGCTTGTTGAGGGTGACGTCACCTCCTAAGTGGTCGATCACCACGGACGGACGATCTGGAAACTTGGCCACCAGTTCCAGCTTTCCGCCCATGCTTTCCACGTAATGCCGCATCGTCGAGAGCAGCATGTCGCTGCGCTTTTCCAGGCGAGAAATGGTGTCCTGCCGCACCCCCAGGGTGGCCGCCATTTGCTCTTG
The DNA here is from genome assembly GCA_945875955.1 of Limnohabitans sp. Rim8. GTDB lineage: Bacteria > Pseudomonadota > Gammaproteobacteria > Burkholderiales > Burkholderiaceae_C > Limnohabitans_A. Next base: position 793 of record CAMCNQ010000101.1, read on the forward strand.
GGTTTGCTGAGCTGCATGGCGCAGGTCTTTGAGCGTCGCCAACTCCATGGCCCGATTCTCCACCCGTTTTTTTCGAACTTTTGGCAGTGTGGCCATCACGTCATCGAGTTTTCTTGCCATATTCGGACTCCTTAATTGGTTGAATCAAAGTACTCAGATGATCGTCGTAACGCGCATCGGCCACCGTGAGTAAGCGCTTGTAAAACCTGCGCTGATCTGCCCCACCTTTATCGCCACCCACCAGCACGATCGCTTGTCGTTGAGGATCGAAGGCAAAGGCCACGCGCCAAACCTGGCCACTCCAAGAAAACCGAAGTTCTTTCATGTTGGTGTGTCGTGATCCCTTCAGGGTATCGACAGTTGGACGCCCCAGATGGGGTCTAAACGCAGCCAGCAACTTGGCATGCGCCAACAGTTCGTCTTGAAGATCCTCCACCAAGGCTTCGAACTCAACATCGAAGGCGTCGTGAAACAGAACGGTCCAAGTCAGCGAAAAATTATGGACTTAAAGACATATCAGGTCAAATCCAATTTGACCAGGAGCGCGACACCATGGCCATTTCGTTGACCCGTAGCAGCCCCAAAGCGAGAGGGGCTTACTGTCTGACCTTCGCCGCATGAACGTGGGCATGACCCGCGCAAGGCGCACGCTTTTGCGGAGCGGCGATTCGTTAGACCTAAATCGGTGCCCGCTTGCGCACTGTGGGTTTTGGCTTGCTGGCCACGGTGCCCTGCGCTTCAACGTATGAATCCAGCAAGCGGCGGATCATGCGCTGGTATTGGGTCTGGTGCTTGGATGCCTCAGACTTGAAAAAATCTACGCTGCTCTTGCTCAGGGACAGCGTGACTTTCACGCCATCTTCCTTGAACGCCAGCTCGGCAGGTGACGGCAGAAAATCCGCAACCACCTCCACGTCGCCCATGGGCTCATCCGTGTAAACGATCTTCTTTTTCATAAATTGCCTTTCCTTTGCGCCAATAGCCTGCCCCAATGATTCGAATGACTTTGCGCCTGTAGGTGAAGCGCACCGTCAAGATGCCGCCACCCGCTTTGCCGATACAGTAAAAACGCTCTTCAGCCTCACTGTGCGCGAGGTCTTTGGCGATCACGCGGTGCGGATCAGCGAATGCCGCCTGCGCGTCCCGGAATGACACCTGATGCTTGGTTTGGTTTTCAGCGTCCTTGTTGTCATCCCATTCGAATTGAGCTGCGGTCATGACTCATCGTAGCATTTAGCCATAAATAAAACCATACGTTCGTATGGCAATATTACTCTGCCCCGCGCCTTCCAATCATCGAACAGGCCTTCGGTGTTGGCGCAGTTGCTCTCGCGTTGTTTGCCGTCAGGCTCTTGCAGCGCAAGGGGGGTACAAGTTGTACCCCAGTTGGCATCCAAGGCAGGGTCACGGCTGCGCATTTTCTTGATGTATTGCCATGGGTCTGACGAATCGGTCAGCACACCCACCACGTCAACAATGGCAAACCACCATTCCTCGTTGTGCCAGACACGGCGGCGCCTCCGGTAGGCCAAAAACCCCCTCCGTGATACATTGAATGCATGTATTCAATGAAGGATTTGATATGGCAACTTCAATTCGTCTGGCGCCTGAAACCGAGCAAAGGCTTGACTACCTCGCGTCCCAAACTGGGCGCACCAAGGCTTTTTACCTGCGCGAAATCATCGAACGGGGGATTCAAGAAATGGAAGACTACTACCTCGCTGCCGATGTGCTTGCGCGTGTCCGTCAAGGGAAAGAACAGGTCCATTCCGCTGCCGAAGTGAGAAGAGACCTTGGCTTGGACAATTGAATACGCCGACACGGCCAAAGGGCAGCTGCGCAAGTTAGACAAACAGACGGCGCGGCGCATCCTTGACTTCATGGACGAGCGCATCGCCGGACTGGAAAACCCACGCAACACGGGCAAGGCATTGACCGGGCCGCACGGTGGGTTCTGGCGCTATAGGGTGGGCAATTGCCGGGTGATTTGTGACATTCAAGACGGCGCTTTGTGCGTCCTTGTGGTGCAGGTTGGCAACCGGCGCGAGATTTACCGATAGGCGTCCGCCAAGCCTATGACGCACAAGCGCCCGAGTTTGAGCTGGCCCGTGAACTGATTGCAGCGCGTATTAAAGCGGGCCTGACGCAAGGCGATGTGGCCGCACGCATGGGCACGACCCAAAGCTTGGTGGCGCGCATCGAAAGTGGCAGAGGCACGCCATCCATGCGAACCGTCCAACGCTTTGCCAGTGCCGTGGGCGCGCGTGCCTTGGTGCGCATGGAGCCTTTGACGGCTGCATGACCTGCTTACCGGTAGACCTCGCGCCGATTGCCGATGCGCAGCACGCGCACCAGAATTTTCTGGTCTTGGGTATCGCAAATGATGCGCCAGTCGCCCACCCTGTATTTCCAGTAACTGCCCAAGCGCTGACCCGAAAGCGCTTCCCCGATGTCGCGCGGGTTGGCAAGGGTGCTCACACGTGTGCGCAGAAAACCCACCAAACGGATCTGGATCGGTTTGTCAATTTTGCGCAGGTCTTTGAGCGCGTCAGGGTCAAACTCAATTTGCCAAACCAAGCTCACGCTCCACGTCATCGAGCGAAATGGTGTTGCGGTTCTTGCGAGCGCGCGCTTCTGCCAAGAAATAGTCTTCCAAGTCGTCGATGTGTTCGAGGATGGCTTCGCGCACCAGCGCGGTCTTGGTCAACCCGGTCTCTTGGGCCAATTGGTTCAAGCGCGCTTCAATGTTTTCGGGCAAGCGGATGGCAAGCATGGGTGATGTCCTTGAAATGATTGCTATACAAGTATAGCCAGTCAGCCTTTTTTGACCAAGCAAACATCGTTCTGAGGGAACAAGCTCGCAGGGAGCGCGCTGAAAGGCATTCCATCTTGGAGTTGAGCAGTTATTCGATGAAACCGAAAAAACTCTTGAGTAATCCCGAGTGGTTCAGGTGAACTCACTGTTTATGCCAAGTGCAGGTCGAAATGCAGGGTTCATGAAATAAACGACGCCATCACCGGCGCGAGCAACTCGAATTTGAAGTGCCTGAAGGTCGTAGTTCACGTCAAAGATACAGTGAACTTGCTCTGGTGCATCCTGATTGCCAAGAATCCTGTGATACAAAAAAAGTCAATGACCCGTTGCACGTCACTTGCTGCGATGCCAGCACTGGCCTCAACGACTGATTGCAGCACGCACGCAACCGGGCCTGACGCAAGGCGATGTGGCCGCACGCATGGGCATGACTCAAAGCGCGGTGGCACGCATCGAAAGTGGCGGGGGCACGCCATCCATGAGAACAGTCCAACGCTTTGCCAGTGCCTTGGTGCGCGTGGAGCCTTTGACGCCCGCATGACCCGCTGCTGCAACGCAGGCTCAGCGTGGGCACCGTCGATTCGTTCCAGGGCCAAGAGCGCGACATCATTCCCATCACCTTGACGCGCAGCAACGCTCAAGGCGAGATCGGCTTCTTGTCTGACATCCGCCGCATGAACGTGGGCATGACCCGCGCACGGCACAAATTGCTGCTGGTGGGCGATTCGGCTACGCTGTGCAGCCATCCGTTTTTTTTGGGGGGGGTTGGCTTATGTGAAGGGAGTCTAGGACTACCGCACAGCACATCAGATGGGCAAACAGATCTGAATCGGGGATTGCCACTGCGGCGAATGTCACGCTAAGCTAACGCGCAGAAATTGCCCACATGCTTACAAAGCATGGATAAAGCGAGACCTAGGGGAGCTGCATGAAAAAGCGAAAAGATAGCAAAAAGGCTATACTCGAAACCCAGTGGACTGTAACCCTGCATCCACTGGCGGAGCGTGAATTACAGACCATCCCCACCGATATGCAAGCTCGGTTTTTGCACATCGGTGAAATGCTGGAAGAGCTAGGACCGCAGCGTGTGGGCTTGCCGCACATCCGGCCACTCGAAAGCAAGCTGTGGGAAATGCGCATGACGGGCCGCGATGGCATTGCCCGTGCCTTTTACGCCGCCGTTCATGGGCGCACTTTGCTGGTGCTGCATGTGTTTGTGAAAAAGACGCAGACCACACCACGAAGCGCGATTGCAACCGCATTGAAACGCTTGGAGGAATCGACGTGAAAAGCTTGAAAGACGTGAAAGCCCAACTGCTGGCCAACCCCGCCGTTCGCCAAGCCTATGACGCACAAGCGCCCGAGTTTGAGCTGGCCCGCGAACTGATTGCAGCACGCACGAAAGCGGGCCTGACGCAAGGCGATGTGGCCGCGCGCATGGGCACGACCCAAAGCGTGGTGGCACGCATCGAAAGTGGCAGGGGCACGCCATCCATGCGAACAGTCCAACGCTTTGCCAGTGCTGTGGGTGCGCGTGCTGTGGTGCGCATGGAGCCTTTGACGGCAGCATAAGGGTGTCGCATTTGCCAGTCCCTCGCGCACAGCTGCTTGCTTTAGTTGGGAGTTATCAATCTTTTGCGCCTGACTTCAACACCTCAAATACTTGACTAACCGGATGCGGAAGTTCGCCCTTCGCATAGCCAGTATCCTGCGGGGAAAAAATCGCGTGGTTGCTTGAATTAGGACTGCATCCTTGACTTCTTTTCCTGATGCACCTTCCACAAATGTTTCGAAAGATGCAAGGGCGTTTTGGCGGTGGCGATTTACGACAAAGTTGTGTGTACTTGCTGAAACGTTCTTGGCTGCCCAAATCATCCCAAAACTGAGTACAAAAACAACTAGTAATCGCGGGAGTGACTCCTTCACCAGTTCTATCGCAGTAGGGTTAACTAAAGTGGCTAATGTTGGCTTAACATGGAATATCACATAGAGCACAATTGCCACGGCAAGAAATACGGCAACTGATAACCAAGCCCAGGCTACCAATTTTGCTGTGTTTGCCTCCTCTTTGAAGTGCACGGTATGTTTAGAGACACCCGCTTTTTTGGCCGCATCTTGAACCTGCCCCAATGCTGTGTTCATTTGACCAATAATTCCAGAAGTTTGTTCTTGGAATGTGCTCTTTGATTCGTTTAAATCGCTTAGCGCCCCACGGGCTTCTCGCTCAAGTCTTTGAAAATCAGCACTGCTTTTCGTTGCATAAGCCAGCACGGGTGTTACAGCTGCAAAGTCAACTTCCCATTGATCTACCAGTCGTTGAATGATGGACTGTCTCTCCCCAGCTGGGTTTTGCTGGGTAACCTCAAACACCCGTATGTTTTCTAGAATTGACTTTGCGGCATTTCCTGCTGAAGTTATCTCAGAGAGTTTTGCGTATGAAACATTCGAAAGATCGCAGTCAAGAAGCGAACGATACAGGCCCAGGGTTCTAGAAACCGTGTCACTAAAGGCATCAAAAGAAAGTGGACCGAGTTCAGACCTTTTAAATTTTTCAGCGTCTGCTTCCTTAAACCACTTTAGGACCTCGAGTAACAATAAAAGTGCCTGATGGTTTTGCTCAATTGTTGGCATTTGGAACTCCTTCAATAAAATTTTTAGAGGGCAGAAATTTTTTTTGATTTGATGGTTTTCTCTTTGCAGCTGGTGCAGGCAGCAAGCTGGTGATGCGTTGGTACAGGTCGAAGAGGAAGGCCACGCGTTCGGCGTCGGAGGCGTAGGACTTTTTGCCGCCGCTGGGTTGGTAGGCGGCGTCTACGGCGGTGTCCAGTTTTTGGTGGGCCTTGAGCAGGGCCGGGGGCATGGTCAGTGGGTCGTAGAGGTCGGCCAGTGACGAGCTGGCAAATTGGGCGCGGGCGTCGAGCACGCTTTGGGCTGCTTGTTCGATGGCGGTGCGGTGTTTGTCGCTGAGTGGCTCGCCAGCGAAGCCGGGCCAGGGGTAGTTGTTGTAGACGATGGTGTTGGAGTAGCTGTATCGACTTTCCAAACGACCACAAGTCTGTCGCATCCACGCGTTGTGCATCGTGCTGGTGAGCACCCCGAAGGTGAACAGTGAGGCGTCGTCGACAAAGAAAATTTTGTCGCCGCAGATGACTTCGTTGTCCAGATAGCCTATGGGAATGAATTGGCGACGCTCGGAGGAAACTTTCAGAATTGCCAAATAGCGTTTTGATTTGGGTTGGCGAATTTCACCGAACAGGGTTGGTGTGCTGGCCAGTGCCCTTGTTGCTGGTTTCGTGCTGGCTTCGCGCATGGCGCGAACACCTTCTACGCGCTTGAGCACGCGGGGCATGGCGCGAAGTTCCGCTGGTGGAATGTTGACCAACCACAAACACCAGCGGCCAATGTTGTTGATGAATTCATCGCCCATCAAAAATGGGCGAATCCATTTCGCAGCTTTGGGTTCGACGGCTATCAAATCAGCCTTCTCTTCATCGCTCAAAAGAAGATTGCCGCCGTCTGTTGCCTTGCCGCCGTTGGCCATCGGGCTGACGCTGCAAACTGGTGACGTTCGCTTGTTCAGAAAAACCCCTGGCGCATCCACCAAATATGCGTTGATGCGCTTGGCAGGCACGGCATGCGGCAGACCTTTGATGTCTTCGTATTCGTAAATGGTTTTGACGGCGTTTTCTTCGGGGCCAAAGCCGATGATCACGCAATGCACGGCGGCTTTGCCGCTGGCTTCGTTGGTCCACTGAAAGGTGCGGTGCGCAAAGTGGGTGTGCATGCCCAGGCGCTGCATCTCGCCCCAAAGCACGGCCACTTGTTCGCCTTGGGTGATGCTGTTGGTCGACACAAAGGCGGCTTGCGTGCTCGTGAGCCCTTGCATGTATTGCGCGGCCAGCACATACCAGCCGCACACAAAGTCCAGATCACCCGCGCCGTGTATGCCGTGCATCACCGCAGCCAGGTCGGTTTTTTGTTCTTTGCTTTGGTAGGTCTTGCCCAAGAACGGCGGATTGCCCAACACATAACTGCACCGCTCCGCAGGCAGCACATCGCTCCAGTCCAACCGCAGCGCGTTGGCGTTTTGGATGTGCGGCGTGCTTTTGAGCGGGATGCGGGCAAAGTACAGGCCAAACTCCACGCTCACGCGCAGGTTCATTTGGTGGTCCATCAGCCACAGGGCCACTTGCGCAATTTGTGCTGGGAACTCTTCGATCTCAATGCCGTAAAACTGGTCCACGTTCACGCCGATCAGGCCATGGACGTCCACCGTCAGCTGGCCTTTGTGGGCGCTCAGTTCGTGGCTGGCGCGCAGCACTTTCAGTTCCAGCTCGCGCAGTTCGCGGTAGCTGATGACCAGAAAATTTCCGCAGCCGCAAGCCGGGTCAAAGAACGTCAGCTGGCGCAGTTTTTTGTGAAACTCAAACAGCTTGTTGCGGTGGCCTTTGACGCGCTCAAACTCGGCGTGCAGTTCGTCCAGAAACAGAGGCTTGATGAGCTTGAGGATGTTGGCCTCAGACGTGTAGTGCGCGCCCAGGTTGCGGCGGGCTTTGTCGTCCATGATGCTTTGGAACAGGCTGCCAAAGATAGCCGGGCTGATGGCCGACCAGTCCAGCGCGCAAGCACTCAGCAGGGCGTCGCGCATGGCGGTATTGAAGTCGGCCATGGGCAGGGTTTCTTCAAACAATTTGCCGTTGACGTAGGCAAACTGGCCCAGTTGTTCGTCGATGTTTTTGCTGCGTTGGCTCTCTTGCGTGTTGAGCACCTGAAACAGTTGCCCCAGGCGCGGCCCCAGGTCTGAGCCGTCGGGCGCGGTGCGTTCTGCCACAAAGTCGCGGAACGATTGCGCGGGCTGAAAGATGCCGGTGTCGTCGGCAAACAAACAAAACAGCAGGCGCACCAGCAGCACTTCGAGCGCGTGGCCGCTGTAGCCGCTGGCTTTGAGGGCATCGTGCAGGCGGCCCATGCGTTCGGCGGCCTTGATGTTGACCGGGTCTTCTGCCCGAATGTCTTGCACCTTGTAGCCCGCCAGCGGGCCAAAGAGCTTGACGTATTTGTGCAGGTGCTTGAGTTCAAACTCCACGGTCTCGCCCGTGGCCAGGCGGCGCACCCGAAAGCGGGCAAAGTCGCAGACCACCACCAGTTGCGGCAGCTCATGCTCTTTCAAGTTGTGCAGGTAGCCCACGGCTTGGTCCACGGCGTGGTCCAAGTTTTTGCCGCGTGACTTGTGTTCCACCAGCAGCATGCCGGGCCAGAACAGATCCATAAAGCCTTGCGCACCGCCGAGTTTTTTTACATGAAGCTCAAAGGTGGCAACGCGTTTGTCGGTGATGCCAAAGATTTCAAAGAAGTCGATCCAAAAGGGCTTGGCCAGGCTGTCTTCGTTGCTGGCGTCGCCCCAGGTTTTGCTGAAAAGCAATGCCCTGGATTTGATTTCGTTCCAATTAAGACCCATTTGGTACTCACAAAGTGAGATGGGATAGTAACTGAAAGAATTCTTATTTATGTAAGGGGTAGCGCTATGGAATTAACCTATTTGGCGTCCTGCGGCCTGTTGGCCGGGGTTTCCCTCTAGACGGGCACTTTGGGCAGGCTCAAGCCGCCATGCGCTCAATCTTGGGGCGCTTGAGCTTGCTTGGTAAAGAGCCACCAGCTGCAAACGCAGCCTTGTTAAGCCAGCTCGACCACGCGAACATCAAAGGTCACTTTGAGCCAATTTCTGATGGCATCGAAGATGGCAGCAAGGTTGTCCATGCTGGGGTTGCCTTTTGGTGAAAGCATGCGGTGCAGACTTTTGCTGGGTTTGTGTGTCAGTTCGGCCAAACCTTCAAATCCGACGGTGGCGTTGACCAGATCGCGCAGGATCAATCGCGCTGAATCGGGCTCACCGCTCAGAAAAAGTGTGGCCGCTTCGTCGAGCAATGCTTTGGCAAAAGCCGGGTCACGCTGCACGCGTTCAGCCACGGTTTGCCTGAAATCACGGGTCAAGGTCATGTTGACTTTCCTTTTTTGCTTGCAGCCAAGGCTTTTTTCTTGGCTTTACTTTGGCCGCTGCTTTATGATTTTATGGTAACACTTGTGTTACTTATCGTGGTTGTCATCTGTGCCTCCCTTGTTTTTCCAGTCAGTGTAGAAAGCGTTGAGCTTGGTGACAAGCGTTGATATTTTCGAGTCGATGCAGTCTAGAAAGCCGCTGACAGCATATGGCGTGATTTGCTAAATTGGCGCGATTATTTATAATCGCGCCAATCATGCCAGACTTCAACGCCCAACTTTTGACCGTCATTCAAGCCCAGCCAGATGGCTTTTC
>CAMCNQ010000102.1 GCA_945875955.1 Limnohabitans sp. Rim8
CAAGACGAGGCGGCCGTCGCAGCCAGAGAACTGAACATCGGCTTCATCCAGCGCATGGCGCTTGGCCTGCCTTGGGTGCGCATGAAAATCGCCGCCTCGCTCGATGGCCAGACCGCCTTGCAAAACGGCCAAAGCCAGTGGATCACCAGCGCCGCCGCCCGCAGCGACGGCCATGCCTGGCGCGCCCGTGCCTGCGCCGTGCTGACCGGCATTGGCACCGTGCTGCAAGACAACCCCAGACTGGACGTGCGCGGCGTCAACACACCACGCCAGCCGCATCTGGTGGTGGTGGACAGCCGACTCGAAACCCCCTTGGACGCACGCCTTTTCTCCACTTTGGGCGAAGGCGAGCAAGCCCGCCAGGTCTGGATTTACACCGCCGCACAGGACGCCAGAGAAAAGCGCCAAGCCCTGCAAGCCCTGGGGGCCCAAGTGATCGACATGCCTGGCCCGGGCGGCAAAGTCGATCTGGCCGCCCTGTTGCGTGACCTGGCTCAGCGTGAAATCAACGAGCTGCACCTTGAAGCCGGGCACAAGCTCAATGCCTCCTTCATTCGCGCAGGCTTGGTGGACGAATTCTTGGTCTACCTCGCCCCGCAACTGTTGGGCCCCGGCCAGGGCATGGCCCATTTGCCGGTGCTCACCGAATTGCACAACGCCGTCAAGCTGGCCTTTTATGCGGTCACGCCGATAGGCCCTGATTTGCGTTTGCTGTTGCGCCGCGCCTAGACCTGCAAGAGACAAGTCCTCAAGGCCTTTGGGGGCCAAAATAAGCCCTCGTTTGCCGGAGCCCCAGATGAACCTCGCTTTTTTATTGCAGCGCCAAGCCCACATGGCGTCAGACAGACCGGCCATTTTTCAGGGCAGCACTGTCGTTGCGACTCACGGGCAATGGGCCGGCAACGCCCAGCATTTGGCCAGGCAGTTTCAAGCCGCCGGCTTGCAGCCGGGCGACCGGGTGGCGCTTTTCATGCGCAACCATGTGCGCTACCTCGACATTTTGTTTGGCGCTTGGTGGGCGGGCCTGGTGGTGGTGCCCATCAACGCCAAATTGCACCTGCGCGAGGCCCAGTGGATCATCGACAACGCCCAAGCCCGTTGGGCATTTGTGAGTGACGATGTGAGCCGCAACGAAGGCGAAAGCCTGCTTGGCCTTGATCGGGTGATCACCATCGACAGCCCCGAGGCGCATGCGCTTTGGCAATCACCTGCATCGCCAGCGGACATCCCCATCGCCCAGCGCCAGGCCGACGATCTGGCCTGGCTTTTCTACACCAGCGGCACCACCGGCAGGCCCAAGGGCGTGATGATCACCCACCGTAACCTGCTGTGCATGGGCCTGGCCTATTTTTGCGATGTGGATGCGATTGCCCCGCAAGACTGTATCGCTTACGCCGCCCCCATGTCGCATGGCGCGGGCATCTACGCCATTCCCCACCTGATGGCGGGGGCGCGGCACATGGTGCCCCCTTCTGGCGGCTTCGATCCGGCCGAGTTGTTTGCGCTTGGCCAGCAAATCGGGGCGCTGTCCTTGTTTGCCGCCCCCACCATCGTCAATCGGCTGGTGGACCACGCCTTGGCCCAAGGGCTTGATGACCAAGCCTGTGGCCAAGCCTTCAAAACCGTGGTTTATGGCGGCGCGCCCATGTATGCCGCCGACATCCAGCGCGCGCTGCGCACCATGGGGCCGCGCTTTGTCCAAATTTACGGCCAAGGCGAAAGCCCCATGGTGGGCACGGCCCTGTCACGCCACCACCTGCAAGACTATGCGCACCCGCGCCACTTGGAACGCCTGGCCTCGGTGGGGGTGGCCCAAACGCCGGTGCGCATCCGCGTGACCGATGCCCAAGGGCTGGACTTGCCACTGGGGCACGTTGGCGAGGTGCTGATCCAAGGCGACAGCGTCATGGCCGGTTACTGGCGCAACCCCGAGGCCACCGCCTTGGCCATCCAAAACGGCTGGCTGTTCACCGGCGACATGGGCTGCCTGGATGCCGATGGTTTTTTGACCCTGAAAGACCGCAGCAAAGACCTGATCATCAGCGGTGGCTCCAACATCTACCCGCGCGAAGTCGAAGAAGTCTTGCTGCACGCCCCGGGTGTGGCCGAAGTCGCGGTGGTGGGCATCCCCGACGCCCAGTGGGGCGAAGTGGTCATGGCCTTTTTAGTCGCGCAAGCCGGTCACAGGCTGGACACGCAAGCGCTGGACGCGCTGTGTTTGCAAGAAATGGCCCGCTTCAAAAGGCCCAAACGCTATGCCGTGGTCGACAGCCTGCCCAAGAACAACTACGGCAAAGTGCTCAAAACCACACTGCGCCAGTGGGCCGCCCGCGACGCCGAACACGCAGACTGAGGCCCCGCGCCTTGGCGTTTAAAACGCCAGGGTCTTCACGCCTTGCGCGGTGCCCAGCAAACACACCTGGGCCTTTTGCAGGGCAAACACCCCCACCGTGACCACCCCCGGCCATTGGCTGACTTGGTTTTCGAAGGCCACTGGATCGGTGATCGTCAAGCCCCTGACATCGAGAATGTGCTGGCCGTTGTCGGTCACCAAGGGCCGGCCGTCATGCATGCGCACAGCAGCGCTTGCGCCCATGGCGGCAAACTGGCGCACAAGCCGCGCCGTGGCCATGGGAATCACTTCCACAGGCAGCGGGAAAGCGCCCAAGGCATTGACCAACTTGCTCTCGTCGGCGATGCAGACAAACTGTTGGGACTGGGCGGCCACGATTTTTTCGCGCGTGAGCGCGGCACCACCGCCCTTGACCATGTGGCCTTGGTGGTCGATCTCGTCTGCCCCATCGATATAAACCGACAAGCGCTCGACCGCGTTGCTGTCAAACACCGGAATGCCCAAGGCCTGCAAACGCAGCGTGGAAGCCTCAGAGCTGGACACCGCGCCCTTGATCTGGTCTTTCATGGTGGCCAGCGCGTCGATAAAAAAGTTCACCGTGGAGCCTGTGCCCACGCCCACGATCTCGCCAGGGACCACGTATTTCAGGGCCGCTTGGCCCACCAGGGCTTTGAGTTCGTTTTGTGTCATGGATTTGGAGGGTGGTGAAAAAAGAAAGGTTCAAAATCAAACGGCCAGGGTTTGAGACAATCGGCACAACCGTCTACAACGCCTTTGCTGGCTTGAATTATCCAATGTCCCTGCTCCCCTACTGCCTGGCCCGTCCGATTTTGTTCAAGATGGACCCCGAAGACGCCCACGATCTGACCATCGAGGGCCTGGCACGCACCCAAAACACGCCCCTGGACCGGGCTTACCGCCAGCCTTTTGTGGCCCACCCTTTGCGCTTGGCCGGCCTGCAATTCCCCAACCGGGTGGGTATGGCGGCAGGCCTGGACAAAAACGCCCGCTGCATCGATGGCCTGGGGGCCATGGGTTTTGGCTTTGTCGAAGTCGGCACCGTCACGCCCAAGGCGCAGCCGGGCAACCCCAAGCCGCGCATGTTCCGCCTGCCCGAGGCGCAGGCCTTGATCAACCGCCTGGGATTCAACAACGACGGGCTGGACGCCTTCATCGCCAACGTCAAGCGCGCCAAATTCCGCCAGCAGGGCCGCCTGCTGGGCCTGAACATCGGCAAAAACGCCGCCACCCCCATTGAGCGCGCCACCGACGACTACCTCATCGCCCTGGCAGGCGTCTACCCGCATGCCGACTACGTGACGGTGAACATCTCCAGCCCCAACACCAAAAACCTGCGTGCCCTGCAAAGCGACGAAGCCCTGGACGGCCTGTTGGGTGCCTTGGCAGCAGAGCGCGAAGCCTTGGCCCAGGCGCATGGCCGACGCGTGCCCATGTTCCTGAAAATCGCGCCCGACCTGGACGAAACCCAAGTGGGCGTGATCGCCGGCACCTTGCAAAAACACGGCATGGACGGCGTGATCGCCACCAACACCACCCTGGCCCGCGACGCGGTGAGCGGCCTGCCGCATGCGGAAGAAATGGGTGGCTTGTCGGGGGCACCGGTACGCGAAGGCAGCAACCGCGTGATTCGTCAGCTGCGTGCGGCTCTGGGCCAAGACTTTCCCATCATCGGCGTGGGCGGCATCCTGAGCGGCCACGACGCCATCGCCAAAATCGAAGCGGGCGCCGACGTGGTACAGATCTACACCGGCCTCATCTACAAAGGCCCGGCGCTGGTCACCGAAGTGGCGAGTGCCTTGCAGCAGATGAAGCGTTGATTACAAGGCCGTCTGCTTCGGTGTTCACGGCTGCTGAGGTGTTCACGACTGCGTCGGGTGTTCCGCCAGATAGCGCCTCAATGCCTGGTTGATGCGTGTTTGCCAGCCCTGCCCTTGGGCGCGAAAAGCTTCCAAAATATCCTTGTCCAAGCGGATGGCGACCTGCTCCTTGACGCCACTGCCCGCAGGCCTGCCGCGTTTGCGGGCCAAGGCCAATCCGTGCGCCAATTCCTCAGGCGTTGCCGGGCGCTCGTCCTCGTCTTGGCCGTCCCACACATAAGGGGCCTCGCGCTCTTTGACTTTCAAAGCCGTGATCAGCTCTTCACGGCTCATTGCATTCGTTTTCGATCCAGACAAGGTAGGTCTCTCTTTCTTCACGGCTGGCACGGCGGAAACTGATGATTCGGATCGACGCATCGCGCGCCGTGTGCACCACCGTCAAAACAGCCAAAAATCCCATGGCATAGGACATGGACAATGTTCTCGGCTCCGTGCCACGAACCACCGGGATGTCTAGCCGGTACCGGGAATCCAGAACAACACTGGCCAAGGCAAAGTCCAGACCGTGCTTGCGCAGGTTGATCTGCCTCTTGATGTCATCCCAACTCAGCTTGGCATCCATTAGATTAATGTAGATGCAAATAATAGAGCTGTCAAGACTGTAGAGGCTTGAAGGAGCCGCCGCAAAGTGAGCTCAGCGACAGAGGCTCGTCCTTGTTCAATCCTTGAAATACACCAATTGGTGCGTGCTCGCCAGCAGCTGCCCTTCAGGGCTCCACAGCTCACCGGTCTGGTCAAAATAGCCGTGGCGGTAATTGAGCGCCCTGGCCACGCCCAGCACATGGCGCGTGCCAACTTGCGCCAGCAAGGCGCTGTCGGCGTGGAAATAGGTGGTGAGGGACACGGTGCCGATCATGGCGCGGCGACGGCGGCGCATGTAGATGCGCGGGAAAAAGCTGTCGCTGACAGCGACCAATGACGCGAAGTCCATGGCCCGCTCGGGCTCGTCGCGCACCCACAAGGTCGAGCGCGAATGGGCTTGCTCTTGCTCATCAAAGGTGGCCGGGAATGCGCCTTCGACAAAGCGCATGTCGTAACGCTGCGGCCAGGCGGGCATGCCTTTCACGGTCATGCGGGGTACGGCCTCGGGTGCGGGCACATGGGCGGGCATCACCGCCTCCAAAGCCGACCAGGTTTCGCGCCGCACGGCAAACACCGCCGTGGCAGTGGCCACCACGCCTTGCGTCTGGTGGGCTTCGATGATCCAGTGCTGGGTCGACCGGTTGGTGCGCACGGGCCTGGCCACAAAGCGGATCTGGCCATCGGCCACTGGAGCCGCAAAATTGACCGTCAGGGCCACGGGTTCGCCCAGGCGCTCCGGATGCCGCATGGCCGACTGCAGCAACTGCGCTGAAGTGGTGCCGCCAAAAGGCCCCACCATGTTGGCGTAGGCCGGATGGGTCGCGCCTGCGAATTCGTGGGGTGTGTCCTCAAGCGCTGAGGCGCGCAGGTCAATGGCTTCGTCAAAAGGATGCATGGGATTCATGGTAGTTGTGCTCTGTCAGGCCGCGCTGTCTCTCAAGCGATCAAGTCCGCGTCATCCACGCGCTTGCGATGTCGAAATGCCTGAATGGAGACACTTGGCACGCCAGCGGATTCGGCGGCAATAAGCCACAAAGCGGCTCGCGCGGCGCTGCAACCACCGCACCCAAAACGGCCCTGCACCACGCCACCTGCCCACCCGGGAGGGCAAGTGGTGGATCAACAACAGCAATACGCTGTAGAGCATGAGTTTGCCGACGAAGACCATCGCGCCTATCGACTCGGGCGACACACCACTCAAGGCGAACAGCGCGATGGCGGAGCGTGGAGAGTCCGGAAAAACCGAAAAAAACACCATGCTGACCGGCCCCCAGTCCCGCATGGTGGCCAGTATTTGAGGGCCTTGTGCCCCCATCAGTTTTTGGCTCATCGATTCGGCAGAGGCTGTCAGCGTCCCCACACCCAAGGCCAATAAAAAAGCACTCAAGGCCGAGGCGGCAGCAAACAGCGGCACAATCACCACGCCCTTTTTCGGCTGAAGAACGCACAAGGCCAGCACAAACATTTCTGCGGGCAACATGGGCAAGAAGCCATCCAAAACCGCAAAACCCGCCAGCAAAAAAATGGTTTTCGGCTCTGTACCATGGCGCAAAAGGGCGGTTTCAACCCATTGAAACAAGCGCTGAAGAAAAGAAGGTGAAGTGGACATCAAGGGCCAGCGGTTGATCTTGATGGCCTCAAGCCAAGCGAGCGCAAACCTCGTGGGCGATCGCCAGCGAACTCGTCAAGCCAGGCGACTCGATGCCCAGCAGGTTCACCAGACCCGGCACCCCGTGCTCGGCCGGGCCTTGGATCATGAAGTCGGCCGCCACTTCGTGTGGCGCGTTGATCTTGGGGCGCATGCCCGCGTACCCGGCCTGTAAGGCGCCGTCGGCCAAACCGGGCCAATACTTGCGCACCTCGGCATAAAAAGCGTCGCCCCGGCGCGGGTCGACCTGCAGGTCGGTGGGGTCGTCGACCCACTGCACATCCGGCCCAAACTTGGCCTGACCACCCAAGTCCAGCGTCAGGTGCACGCCCAAACCGGCATTTTCGGGCACGGGGTAGATCAGGCGCGAAAACGGGGCCTTGCCCGCCAAACTGAAGTAGTTGCCTTTGGCGTAATACGCTTGGGGAAACGCTTGCGCAAGCAGGCTCGGGTCCAGCCCGTCCATGCGCCGGGCCATGGCCACGGCGCTCAAACCTGCGGCGTTGATCAGCACTTTGCAAGCCAGCTCGGTGCCGTCTTGCGTGGTCACGCGGATCGGGTGTGTGGCGGTGCCGTGCTTGAGGCCAATGTGCTGCACCGGCGAGAGCAGGGCCAGCAGACCGCCCGCGTTTTCCAGGTCGCCTTGCAGCGCAAGCATGAAGCCATGGCTGTCCACCACGCCCGTGCTGGGCGAGAGCAAGGCCGCATGGCAAGCCAGCGCGGGCTCCAGGGCCTGGGCCTGTGCGGCTGTGAGTTTTTGCAAATCGCGCACCCCATTGGCTGCGGCCTTGGCCATGATGCCGTCCAGCGCCTGCACTTGTTCGGGACTGGTGGCCACGATCAGCTTGCCCAGCCGCTGGTGGCCCACGCCGCGCTCGGCACAATAGGCGTAGAGCCATTCTTTGCCTTGCACACACAGCCGCGCCTTGAGCGAACCCGCTGGGTAATAAATGCCCGCGTGGATGACCTCGCTGTTGCGCGAGCTGGTGCCGGTGCCAATGGCGTTTTCCGATTCAAGCACCACCACCTCGCGGCCCGACAGCGCCAATGCACGGCCCACCGCCAGGCCGACCACCCCAGCCCCGATCACGACAGCATCGATGTGTTCCATGGGCGACATTGTGGCCCAAGGGTGAGGCCCGCCGGTGGTTCAGCTGACACCCGAAAGACAGACATGGACAGCCAGTACAGGCAGACTGCCAAGCAATCAAACACGGAGCCCGTTTCATGTCGCTGTTCAATCTGAAAGGCAAAGTGGCCGTCGTCACCGGCTCCAGCCGGGGCATTGGCCGGTCCATTGCGCACCAACTGGCCCTGCAAGGCGCCAAGGTGGTGGTGTCCAGCCGCAAGCAAGACGCTTGCGACCTGGTGGTCAAAGAGATCCAGGCCGCAGGCGGCGAGGCCATGACAGTGACTGCCAGCATTTCGGGCAAAGAGCAGCTGCAAAACCTGATCGCGCAGACGCGAAAAGTTTGGGGTCCGATCGACATTTTGGTGTGCAACGCGGCCACCAACCCATACTACGGTCCCATGACCGGCATGAGCGATGAGGTGTTCGACAAGATCATGCGCAACAACGTGCTGTCCAGTGCCTGGCTGTGCAACCTGGTCTACCCCGACATGAAGGCCAAAAAAGACGGTGCCATCGTGATTGTCTCGTCGATTGGCGGACTGCATGGCTCGGCCGTGATCGGTGCCTACAACCTGTCCAAAGCCGCCGACATGCAACTGGCGCGCAACCTGGCCGTCGAATGGGGCCCCGACAACATCCGGGTGAACTGCATTGCCCCCGGGCTGATCAGGACCGACTTTGCCAAAGCCCTGCACGAAGACCCGGTGCTCAGCGCCAAGTACAACAGCCAAGCCCCGCTGCGGCGCATGGGCGAGCCCGACGACATCGGGGGCATCGCCGTGTTTCTGGCCAGCCCCGCAGGCCAATACATCACCGGCCAAACCATCGTGGCCGACGGCGGCATGATGATTCGCTGAGCCTCACGGTAAGCGCAGACCGCCGACTCAGCTTTCGACCACCTCGAGCACCGAACGAAAGGCTTCGATGGCGCTGGGTAAGCCGCAATACACCGCGGCGTGCAGCATCACTTCGCGCAGCTCTTGCGGGGTCACGCCATTGTTCAAAGCGCCGCGCACATGGCCTTTGAGTTCTTGCTGCTTGTCCAGGGCCGCCAGCATGGCCACCGTCACCAGGCTGCGGGTTTTCAAATCAAGCCCCGGTCGTTGCCACACATTGCCCCAGGCATTGCGGGTGATGAACTCCTGCATGGGCATGGCGTAGTCGGTGGCTTTGCCAAAAGCGCGGTCCACAAACTCGGCACCCATGACCTGGGTTCGGGTGTCCAAACCGGCCTGAAAGACAGGGTCATTGGCACGCGCATCGCGCGCTTGTTGTGAAGGGGAAGTGGGAAAAGGCGTTGGTGTTGTGGACATGACAGGCTCCTGAAAGGCCTTTCAGCATAATCGCTCTTGGCATTGCCACCCATTCAACTGGTGTGCATCCAAGGGCCAAGCCCAGAGCAAAAAAAATTCTTTGCACAAAAGGCTTTGCAATTCGGTGTGCCATGCAATCAAAAACCCGCCCACGCGGCAACGCCGGCAAGAAAGACTAAACACCATGAGCCCACGCTACCCCGCGCCCGAAATCTTAGACCTGCCCGACGACATTCGCGCCAAAGTGCTGGAGGTGCAAGAAAAGGCCGGTTTTGTGCCGAATGTGTTCCTGGCCCTTGCCCGCCGCCCGGCCGAATGGCGGGCCTTTTTTGCCTACCACGACGCCTTGATGCTGCCCGAGTCCGTGGGCAGGGAAAGCGGCCTGAGCAAGGGCGACCGCGAGATGGTGGTGACCGCCACCAGCGCCGCCAACAAATGCCTTTACTGCGTGGTGGCCCACGGCGCGATATTGCGCATTTACGAGAAAAAGCCTTTGGTCGCCGATCAAGTGGCGGTCAACCACCGCAAGGCCGACATCAGCCCTCGGCAATGCGCCATGCTCGACTTTGCCATGAAGGTCTGCCTGCATTCCGACCAAGTGGAAGAAGCCGACTTCGGCGCCCTGCACGCCCATGGCTTCAACGACGAAGACATTTGGGACATCGCCGCCATCACCGCGTTTTTTGGCTTGTCCAACCGCATGGCCAGTTTCAGCGGCATGATGCCCAACCCCGAGTTCTACACCATGGGCCGCACGCCCAAAGTCAAGCCGGCAATTTGATCGCAGCGGCACCGTTGTTGGGCCTGACCCGATTTCAAGCCTTCAAGCCAGGCTTGGCGAGCAAGGCCCAGGCCATTTGGGTCAGCACCTCTTCAAAGGCCGGGTTGCCCAACAGTGGGGACTTTTCAAGGCTGGCACTGCGCAGGGTGCCAATCACCGAGCGGGTCAGGACAAACATTTGGGAGGTGCTGGGTTTTT
>CAMCNQ010000103.1 GCA_945875955.1 Limnohabitans sp. Rim8
TTGCCGCCTTGGTTGACAGCCACAGCGGTGTCGTTGACCACTTTCAAAAATGGCACCACGCCTTGAGACTCGCCGTTGGTGCCCTTGATGTGTGAGCCCATGGCACGCACGCGGGTCCAATCATTGCCCAAGCCGCCTGCAAATTTGGACAGCAGTGCGTTTTCTTTGATGGATTCATAGATGCCATCCAAATCATCTGGCACGGTGGTCAGGTAGCAGCTGGACAGCTGTGAGCGCAAGGTCCCACTGTTGAACAAAGTGGGGGTGGAAGACATGAAGTCAAAAGAGGACAGGACTTCGTAAAACTCAATGGCTCTGGCTTCGCGGTTGATTTCGTTGAGTGACAGGCCCATGGCCACGCGCATGAAGAATGCCTGTGGCATTTCGATGCGGGTCTTGCGCACGTGCAGAAAATAACGGTCGTAAAGGGTTTGCAGTCCGAGGTAATCGAATTGCAAATCGCGTTCAGGCTTGAGGGCCTTGGCCAATTGTTTCAGGTCAAACTGCAACATTTTTTCGTCAAGCAAGTCGTTGTCAACGCCTTTCTTGATGAATTGCGGGAAGTACTGGATGTACTCCTCGGCCATTTGGTCTTGGGTGACTTCTTTGCCAAAAATTTCTTTGGCGATCGTGTGCATCAACAATCGCGCGGTGACATAGGTGTAATCCGGGTCTTTTTCAATCAAGGTGCGCGAAGCCAGGATCGATGCTTTGTAGACTTCCTCCATGGGCACACCGTCGTACAAATTGCGCATGGTTTCGGCCACGATGGGATCGGGGCTGACATCTTTGCCCAGTCCAACGCAGGCATTGACCATCAATGACTTCAGGTAGTCCAAGTCAAGTGCCACGCGCTGGCCACCGTCGATGACGTGCAGGCTTGGCTTGGCGGGCGTGGGGGTGGCTTCTTGTTTGTGCTGCGCGCGCTCTTGCGCACGGCGCTCGCGGTAAAGCACGTAGGCGCGCGCCACTTCATGGTTGCTGCTGCGCATCAAACCCAACTCGACTTGGTCTTGCACGTCTTCAATCTGGAATGTGCCGCCGCCAGGGCGCGAGCGAACCAAGGCGCGGATCACGTTTTGGGTCAATTCTTCGACCACCTCCCTCACGCTGGCAGAAGCTGCGCCTTGTGTGCCGTGCACTGCCAAGAAGGCCTTCATCAAAGCGACCGCGATCTTGTTCGGCTCGAAAGGAACCACGCCGCCATTGCGGCGAATGATTTGGTAATGGGCCAGCGCCTGCAGACTGGGTGCGTGGTTTTGCGAAGCTTCAGGCTGGTGAAAAGGGCTCTGTGTAACACTGGCGATGGAAGGGTCTGTGTGCATGGTCGTGGGTTGAAAAAGATGGGCGTTGGACAGGAATTTGGAGGCTTGAAAAGCAGTGCGTGGTCAAATGTGAAAATTTGTAATAGACACTATATCTGGTGTCTGCGGCTTGCACAAGCCACTACAGGTAGTGTACTGGCCATATTTTCCCCAGTTGACCGGTGCTGCAAAAAAACAAGTTTAAGCGGCGGCCTGCGCGGCTTTTTCATGATTTGAAAAGCGGGCTTTCAATCCCTGAAATCATGGGCGATTGATGCAACTGTCCAAGCTGAATGCGGCTTGCGGGGGATTTGTGCCGAAAAACCCTTGTTTTGATTGAACATGGACAAGACACATGCGAGAGATGCACCTGTGATTTCGACGGTTTCCAGCATAAATAAAGGATTGAAATATTTTTCAAAATCCTTGCTTGGGGCTTTATCAGGGAAAAGCCTGAGGCGGGAAACCCACAAGGCGGTTCAGTTTGGGCCATTCAAAACCCGGCCCCGGGTCTTTTTTTCTGCCGGGGGCAATGTGCTCGTGGCCCGCCAAGTGTGCAATTGGATAGTGTGTTCGCAAATCCTGGCACAAACGGGCCAGCTGAAGGTACTGCGCCTCTTCGAAGGTGTCGCCTTCAAGCCCTTCGAGTTCAATGCCGATGGAGTCGTCGTTGCACTGCGACCTGCCTCGGTATTCGGATTGCCCCGCATGCCAGGCGCGCGCATCGCAGCTGACAAACTGCCAAAGCGCGCCATCGCGTCGGATGTAGAAGTGGGAAGACACTTTCAGCCCACGAATGGACTGGAAATAGGGGTGGGCATCCCAGTCGAGTTGGTTGGTGAACAAGCGTTGGACGGTATCGCCACCATATTCACCGGGCGGCAAGCTGATCGAATGGATGACGATCAAATCGATGCAAGCGTCAACCGGCCGGGGACCGAAGTTGGGAGAGGCGCGTTTTTTGGCCAGCGGATGCCAGCCCGCTTGCCAAAGTGACTGCCAGGGGACGCCGGAACCGGGCTCTAGCATGGGCTTTCGGGTGTCAGAGAGGGTGGTGGTCTTGGGCTGCTGCGCGGTGTTCAGTGCTGCAGTAAAGGCCTTTTTGGCCAGACACCGCCTCAGCCTGAGGCAGATGCAAGCTGCAATGCACGCAACTGACCATTTCTGCAGGGCTTTCTGGGGCTGTGGCGCTGGGGGGTTTTTGTTCGGGCGGTGGTGTTTTCCGCCCCCGCTTAAGGGCCCAAATGACAAACAGGGCCACCAGTGACAAAAGCAGGAATTTCATCCCATACGCCCCAATAAAACTTCCATCACAAACCGAGAGCCGGCGTAGGACAACAGCAACATAATGGCACCCGTGTAAAGCACCCTGACCGCCCGACGGCCGCGCCAGCCCCATTGGCTGCGCCCAACCAGCAAAACCGCAAAGGTGACCCAAGACAACAAGGCAAAAAAGGTTTTGTGGTCCCAGCGCCAATGCCCTTGGCCTTGGCCATAGAGAGATTCTCCAAAGAAAACCCCGGCCACCAAGGTGGCGGTCAACAAGGCAAAGCCAGCGCCGACGAAGCGGAAAGTCAGGCGCTCCAAAGTCAACAAAGGCATGCCCGAGTCCGCCTCTTGCGCCATGCGGATGTCGTGTTCGACACGCGTCATCATCCAAGCATGCACCACAGCGGCGGCAAACATGCCGTATGCAGACAAGCCCAGGGCCCAGTGCAAGGGCAACCAGGCCGAGGCCTGTGGAGCCAGGGCCGTGCCAGGGAAAAACCAGGCGAGCACCACCGAAAAACTGCCCAGCCCGCCCATGGCCCAGCGCGCTTTGAGTTGGGGAAAAAATTGGCTTTCTACCAAGTAGGCCGTCACCACCAGCCAAGAGGTCGCCGAAATCGCGGGGGCAAAGCCAAAATGGACTGGGCCCACCAACAAGCTCAACAGCGTCACTGCATGGGCCGCCCAAGCCAGCCAGAGCAAACGCCGGGCGCGGACATGGTTGAGCTGGCCACCGGCCAGGGCTGGAAAACCATAAGCCAGCACGGCCAGTGCCGTGGCAGGCAGCATCCAAAGTGGGGGACTCGCTAAAATCATGACTCCGAGTTTAGCCTTTCAGGTGCGGCCACAGGGGTTTCACCACCACGGCAAGCTGGTTTTTCTGGATTCTCTGATGGCCTCCGCACTGACCGACAAACTATCGCGCCTCGTCAAGACCTTGAGCGGACAGGCCCGCATCACAGAAACCAATGTGGCCGACATGTTGCGCGAAGTGCGCATGGCCTTGTTGGAGGCGGACGTGGCGCTGCCCGTGGTGCGGGATTTCATCGCCCGCGTGAAAGACAAGGCCCTGGGCCAAGAGGTCTTGGGTTCGCTCAAGCCCGGACAGGCCTTGGTGGCCGTGGTCAACCGCGAGCTGGCAGCCACCATGGGCGAAGGCGTCGCAGACATCAACTTGGCCGCCCAGCCCCCGGCGGTGATCTTGATGGCCGGTTTGCAAGGGGCGGGCAAAACCACCACCACCGCCAAGCTGGCCAAGCACCTGATCGAGAAACGCAAAAAGAAGGTACTGACGGTGTCTGGTGACGTGTACCGGCCGGCGGCTATCGAGCAGCTCAAAACCGTCACCGCCCAAGCGGGTGCAGAGTGGTTCCCCAGCAGCCCCGACCAAAAACCGATAGACATCGCCCGCGCCGCCATCGATTACGCCCGCAAACACTTTTTTGATGTGCTGTTGGTGGACACCGCCGGGCGCTTGGCCATCGACGAGGCCTTGATGGCCGAGATCAAGGCCTTGCATGCCGAACTCAAACCGGTTGAAACCCTGTTTGTGGTCGATGCCATGCAGGGTCAGGATGCGGCCAACACCGCGAAGGCTTTCAGCGAGGCCTTGCCACTGACGGGCATTGTGCTGACCAAATTGGATGGCGATTCGCGCGGCGGTGCAGCCTTGTCGGTGCGCCAGATCACCGGCGTGCCCATCAAATTTGCGGGCACCAGTGAAAAAATCGATGGGCTGGAGGTGTTCGACGCCGAGCGCCACGCAGGCCGCATCTTGGGCATGGGCGACATCTTGGCGCTGGTGGAGCAGGTCACTGCCGGTGTCGATATGCAGGCGGCTCAAAAGCTGGCGGCCAAGGTCAAAAGCGGTGGCGGCTTTGATTTGAACGATTTTTTGGCCCAAATCCAGCAGATGAAGCAAATGGGTGGGCTGTCGAGCTTGATGGACAAATTGCCCTCGCAGTTGGCCGCCAAGGCCGGTGCCATGGACATGGACAAAGCGGAAAGGGACATTGGGCGCAAGCAAGGCATCATCCACAGCATGACGCCCAAAGAGCGCAGCAAGCCCGAGCTGATCAAAGCCACACGCAAGCGACGCATTGCCGCCGGTGCGGGTGTTCAGGTGCAAGATGTCAACCGCATGCTCAAGGAGTTTGAGCAAATGCAAGACATGATGAAAAAAATGTCCGGCGGCGGCATGATGAAGATGATGAAGCGCATGGGAGCCATGAAAGGCATGATGGGCGGCGGCGGCGGCTTTCCGGGCATGCCGCGTTGATCGTCACTGGCCGCCTGCAGATGACACAACTCTTCATTTACGGCACCCTTATGCCTGGGCTTCGACTTCAAGCTGAGATGCGCGGTGCGCGTTTTTTGGGCGTTGCCCAGGTGCCGGGACGCTTGGTGGACGTGGGTCGTTTCCCCGGCCTGCTGTTGGACTTGACCACAGGCGATGGAACGGTCACAGGCGAAGTCTATGCAGTGACTGACGCTCACTTGGCGCTATTGGATGTGGTGGAAGGCCTGGTGCCCGGCGACCGCGACGCTTCGCTGTATTGTCGCGAAGAACTGATAGTGGTCAGTGGTCCGTTACAAGGCCAGCAGGTTCAGACCTACGTGTACAACCGCCCGGTCGATGGTTGCACGCCCGTATTGCACGGTGATTACCGCCGCTACATCCGCGAAGTTGGGCGCGACTCCTGAGCCTCGGGCTGCTGTTCAGGCGCGAGCCCATGCTCGTGAATGGCTGAGTTGGCTGTGCATGCCTTCGGCCGCAGGGGCGGCCTCTCACATTCTCAGTCCTGGATCACCAATTCGCCACGCAGCGAATGTGACAGACCCTGGGTGATGCGCACATCCACCATCTGACCGATCAGGCGGTCCATGTGGGGGCCACCGGGGAAGTTGACCACCCGGTTGCACTCGGTGCGGCCGGCCAGTTCGGTGGCGTCTTTGCGTGAGGGGCGCTCCACCAAGATGCGTTGCAGCGTGCCCACGCGGCTCTCGCCAATGCGCTGCACATTGGCTTCAATGGTCGCTTGCAGTTGGTGCAGGCGGCGCAATTTTTCAGCGTGCGGTGTGTCGTCGTGCAGGTTGGCCGCAGGCGTGCCGGGGCGAGGGCTGAAGATGAAGCTGAAACTCGTGTCAAAGCCGACATCGGTGATCAGCTTCATCATCTTGTTGAAGTCTTCTTCTGTCTCGCCGGGAAAGCCCACGATGAAATCGCTGCTGAGCGACATGTCGGGGCGGATCACTCTCAGCTTGCGAATGGTGCTCTTGTATTCCATCGCGGTGTAGCCGCGCTTCATGGCCATCAAGATGCGGTCTGAGCCGTGCTGCACCGGCAAGTGCAGGTGACTCACCAGTTTGGGGATCTTGTCGTAAGCGTCGATCAAGCGCTGGGTGAACTCGTTGGGATGGCTGGTCACGTAACGGATGCGCTCAATGCCCGGCATGTCGGCCACATATTCCAGCAGCAGCGCAAAGTCAGCGATGTCTGCCGTATGGCCCATCTTGCCTCGGTAAGCATTCACGTTCTGGCCCAGCAGCGTGATTTCTTTCACGCCCTGAGCGGCCAGCCCGGCCACCTCGACCAGCACATCGTCAAAGGGGCGCGACACCTCTTCGCCCCGGGTGTAGGGCACCACGCAGTAGCTGCAGTATTTGCTGCAGCCTTCCATGATGGACACAAAGGCCGTGGCGCCCTCCACTTTGGCGGGTGGCAGGTGGTCAAACTTTTCGATCTCAGGAAAGCTGATGTCGACTTGCGGGCGTTGCTTGCGCTCGCGCTCGTTCAGCAACTCGGGCAGGCGGTGCAGGGTCTGCGGGCCAAACACCACATCCACATAAGGTGCACGCTTGATGATCTCGGCCCCTTCTTGGCTGGCCACGCAACCGCCCACACCGATCAAAACGCCTTTGGCCTTGAGGTGTTGTACACGCCCCAAATCGCTGAAGACCTTCTCTTGCGCTTTTTCGCGCACCGAACAGGTGTTGAACAAAATCAGATCGGCTTGGTCCACGTCTTGGGTGGTTTCATAGCCTTGGGCCGCACCCAGCACATCGGCCATTTTGTCCGAGTCGTACTCGTTCATCTGGCAACCAAAGGTCTTGATAAAAACTTTTTTGCTCATGCGAATGCCTCAACGGTGGGTGAGGCAAACATCGGCAAAGCCAGCCCAGTAGGGGCTTTAAAGCAGCGGTTCATGGTGTAGATCCAGAGGCTGAAGAGGGGAGAGGCACTTTTGAGCGCTTCAAACGAGGATTATCGCAGGCCTGCAAGCGGGGGCATCCAGCGGCTGCTGCGTATGCGTTTTGCCATGCATGTCGTGGTGATGGCCTTGTTTGTAAATTTCGTTACATGTTAGGTGCAACCAAAAGAATTCTTTTTGTTAAAAATGATCTACAGTAAAAATGATTTTTTGAGGAAATCAAATCATAAATTTTTTTAAATTAAATAAATTTGTCAGATTATAAATTTTGTATGGTTCAACCAACTTGCTGTGAAAAAGGGATTCAAAGAGATGCCCATTCAGAGGCTGAAAGTCGAAGTGGGCTCTTTCATTGAACTCAATGAAGAGGTTTTGAAAATGACAATTTCGCAAATGGAATCAAAGGTGGCGTGATGAGTTTTAAAAAATCGGTGACTTTTTTCGGCCTGGCTGTTTTGTTCAGCTTTGCAGCAGTAGGGCAATCTGCTTGGCCAAAAATACAAAGCGACATGTACCCCTACCAAAGCGACATGAAGTTGATCCGACACGATCAGTCGATTTTGTTGGGAGAAGGGGTGCAGCAAACAGGCCTCTTTTTTGCAACTGCCAAAAACACTTTCAGCGAGAAATTGCAAAAAGAATTGATTGCAGATGCGCTTCAAAAGGGATGGCAGCTGCATTCGTACTTTCGATATGGAACAGCCTATGTCATCACACTGGTCCAGGACAAACGCATTTTGGAAATCCGCTTGAGCAACCATGAAAGCGGCGTGGACGCGGTGTATTCCGTGGTCTTCAATCAGGTTCAACCCAAAGCAAATGTGTCAAATGCGATGCCATCAAGCCAGGGGACGATGGCCTTGGCCCAACCCACCCCGAACAGGCTTGCAGCACCGTCGTCCACAAAACCGGACTCGAACTGAGGCCCGTCTTGGAGCGGGCTGTTTTTTCGGTCTGCTCAGGCACGAACCCTTCAAACAATGGCCGCTCGAATGTCAAACACAACACAGATGAACCAAATGAAACACCGTTTCTCAAAGCCGCGGGTCAAGCCCTTTTTATTCGCCATCACACCACTGATCCTTTCCGGATGCACCAGCATGTGGTTGATTGATGAGGACGCACCGCCGCCGCCGCCGCTCAAGGAAGTGCGGCAACTGAAAATCCCCGCAGACCTGCATGCCGTGCGGCCTGCGCTGAACCCGTATACGGCCGCGATCGTGGCTGCACAACCCGCCCCTCCTGCACAGGCCAATGTACCAGCCACGCTCGGTGTCATCGCAACCCCTGTGTTGCCGGCTGCCGCCACGCCCAAAGCGGTAGAACCACGCTTGTTCGCACCTTACTATCCAACAGAGGCTGAAACAAAATACCCCGAAAAATGGGAAACCCAACCCCAATACCCATTTCCATGGATCATGGGGGCAACGCCCAGTCGGGTCAATGAAGAAACCGTCTTGGGATCAGGCGACCGCATGATGGGCAGGCTGTTTGCGCGCGTGTCCTATGAAAAATTGATTCCTGTCACCGGTGAGCCAATGCTCGAAATGCCGGTTAAACCGGTGGTCATGCCGCCAGCGCCTGAGCAGGAAAATTCAAGCTTCCTCTCTAAAATAAAAAAAACCATCATGGGGGAAAGCAGCCCCCCTTCAGCCCCAGCCGCAACGGCCAAAGCCGTTCAAAAATTTGTGGTTTGTGAAGCCGCCACTTGCTTGGACGCAGCGCGAGATGCGCTGATGGCCGATGCCAAGATGAAAGGCTGGGAGTTGCTCTTGAGCCGCCGCGTCAGCTTGCACCAGTCATTCCAATTCCGAAAAAATGACCGCATCACCTTGATCGAAATCGACTCCGATGGCAAAAAGGTTTTGGACATTGAATACGGTTTGTTGCCGACGCAAAACACGATTACTCGCTAAGTAAATCAAGAACCTGTTCTTTTGCAGCTGAACCAACTTCATGCCCCAAGAAGAACAGGCTTGTCTTTGTTGAATGACTTAAAAAACGAGTGATGATGTCAAAACTTAAAACCCGCGCTGCGCGCAGCCGCTCAATGCCAGTGGGCTCACGGCAGCCGAGCAGGCGTTTGGGGTGGTCATTTTGGGAGGAGCCTTCAACGATGTGTTGACCGGTGGCACCGGTGCAGACACCTTGGTGGGGGGCTTGGGCAGTGACACATTGTCTGGCGGCTTGGGCAGTGACACCTTCCGCTACGTGAACGAGCGTGCAGGCTCTAGCGCAGATGGGGGATTGGGCGGGATTGTGGGCGATGTGATCAACGATTTCGACTTTGGCAAAACCAATGCCACCCAAGCGGACAGGCTGGACTTGTCAGACTTGTTTGATTTCAGCTTCAGCCCCAAAGCACCCACCGGCAACGCCACAGACGATGCCAATTTATTGGTCGATGGGGGGTTTGTGTCCATCATCAAAAGCCTTGCCTTTGACAAGGACGGGGTGCTCAAAACCGACCTGCAGTTCTGGGTCGACCGTGATGGGGGCGGCACGTTTGCGCAGCTGACCACACTGAAGAACGTGACGGATGCTTTGGGTGGAGACACCGCCATCAAAGGCGAAGAGAGCACCTCGGAGTTGCTGCGCAAATTGTTGGACGAAAACCGCTTGGTGGTGGCCTGAGGACAAGCCAGGCAAGGGTCATGTGCCCTGCCTGGCTCTTGTGTGCTGGCTTCAGGTCTTTGGCTTATAAAACATCGGATAAGCCCGTTGCACCGTGGGGCTGTCAAGCGCCCAGCTGTGGCATTGGCCCAGATGAAAGGGCGCTTGGGTGGTGGCCGGATGGGGCTGGCCGGCCTGCTCACGCCGTCGCCATTGGCCTGCGGGCAGGGTTTGGTAGGCGGCGGTGGCCATGTTGGCCAGCATTTCGCGCAGGTGGGTGCAGCCTTGGGTGCCGCCTATATGGGTGTGGATGATTTTGCGCCAACCCGGGCCCATGGTCTGGCCAATCAGTTTGTGCATGCCGTGCGGGGCACCTGCACATTCGGGGTGGGGGATGTCGTTCATTG
>CAMCNQ010000104.1 GCA_945875955.1 Limnohabitans sp. Rim8
TAAAAATGATCTATTTGGGCTTGCAAGGCTTGAAGGTCGAGCGCCTGTGCAAGCCAAGGGCCTCAACCGCCAGGGGGAATGCCGGTGGGGTTGATCCAGCCCATCTTCCAGGAAATCAAGACACAAATGAAGAGCACAATCGAGAACCCGACGCGAAAGGCCAAGGCCGTGGCCATATTGCCTTTTTTCGGCGCTTGCCCTTCGGCCGGCGGTTCGTTGCCACGCAGCATGAAGATCAAGGCAAAGGCCAAACTTGCCAAAATGGCCACGAAAGCGAGAGCAACCAGTATGTTCATGAACGCATTATCCAATGACTGAGCGAAAACTGACTTGGCAAAAAGGCATGGTCTTGCTTGCGGCCATGTTGGGGGTGGCCATCACCTCGTCTTTGGGTCTGTGGCAATTGGGCCGTGCGGCTGAAAAAATCGACTTGCAAGCGGACCGTGACGCCCAATCGGCCAAAGAAACGCTGGATGGCCGCAGCATCCATGCGGGGGTTCAAAATGAGCCCCTGAAAAGCCAGCTGATGCACCGGCGCATGGTGATCAAGGGCCGCTGGCTTGAGGCCTACACGGTGTACCTTGAAAACCGGCAAATGCGTGGCAAGCCGGGCTTTTTCGTGCTGACCCCCCTGCAAATTGAGGGCACTGGCGAAGTGCTGGTGGTTCAGCGGGGGTGGGCGCAGCGCTCATTTGTTGACCGCAGCGCCTTGCCTGCAATTGAGACACCCGCGGGCCCAGTTGAAGTGCAAGGCCATTTGGCCCCATGGCCATCAAGGCTCTATGACTTTGGCGGGGAGGAACTGGGCCCAATACGGCAAAATCTAGACCTGCAAACCTACCGGCAAGAAACCAAGTTGGCCAATTTGCTCAATCTTTCGCTGCTGCAGTCAGGCCCGGCTTCGCAAGGCCTGTTGCGCGACTGGCCGGTGGTGGCCAGTGGTGTTGAAAAGCACCACGGATACGCATTTCAATGGTTTGGCCTGTCGGGCTTGATCGCTTTACTTTATGTCTGGTTCCAAATTGTCAAACCCCGTCGTTCCAACCGCAAAGCCTGACCAGCCCCTGTCCTTGACGGTGCATGACATGCCCCTGCCCGGGGATGTGCTGCAAGCCGATGCCCAGCGCACGCGCCAAGGGCGCTGGAAAATGATCGCCATGATGCTGATCTGCGCCTCGCCCGTGATCGCTTCGTATTTCACCTATTACGTGCTGCGCCCCGAGGGCCGCAGCGTTTTTGGTGAACTGATTCAGCCACAAAAAGACATGCCCATTGCGGTGGCCAAAAACCTGCAAGGCGAGGGCGTGCCCTTGGCCAGCCTCAAAGGCCAGTGGTTGCTGGTCAATGTGGGCTCGGGCCGGTGCGAAGCGCGTTGCGCGCAAAACCTGTATTTCCAGCGGCAGCTGCGCGAGGTTTTGGGGCGGGAAAAAGACCGTTTGGACCGTGTTTGGCTGGTCTCTGATGACGCGCCGATTCCCGAAAACTTGTTGCCCGCTTTGAAAACGGCCGCCATCTTGCGCATGGACCCGGCCAGCTTGGCCGCTTGGATACAGCCGGCCGCCGGGCAGGCATGGGAAGACCATTTGTATGTGGTCGACCCGATGGGCAATTTCATGATGCGCTTTCCGCCGCAAATGGATGTAGCCGGTGCCTCCAAAGCCAAACGCGATTTGGAGCGCTTGCTCAAAGCCTCTTCCTCTTGGGATGAGGCAGGGCGTTAAGGCATGTCCGAAGTCGACCTTTACAACCTGGAGCCCTTGCTCCAACTCATGGCGGTGGGCCTGGCCGTGGCGGCCATCCCTTTGGGCTGGTGGCTGTGGCGACAGCGCAGTGCTGCACCTTCAAGTCGTTTGCGATCGCTTACCCTCATCACCTTGTTTTTGACCTTTGACTTGGTCTTGTTTGGGGCCTTCACGCGGCTGACCGACTCGGGTCTGGGTTGCCCCGATTGGCCGGGTTGCTATGGCAGTGCCACACCGTTGGGGGCCAAAGTGGAAATCACGGCTGCGCAAACGGCCATGCCCACAGGGCCTGTGACGCACGGCAAGGCCTGGGTGGAGATGGTTCACCGCTATTTGGCCACCGGGGTCGGGGTCTTGATCTTGACCTTGGCCAGCATGACTTGGTGGTTGCGCCGCCAAAGCCGCAGTGTCAGCCCTTGGTGGCCGACCTTCACCTTGGTGTGGGTCTGCCTGCAAGGCGCTTTTGGTGCGCTCACGGTGACCATGAAACTGTTTCCGGCCATCGTCACTTTGCACCTGATGTTTGGTGTGGGCTTGCTGGCCTTGCTGATGGCTCAGGCCGTGCGTTACCAAGGAGCAAGTTCCAGACCGGTTTCGCCGGGCTTGCGTGCAGGCCTTTGGCTGGCTTTCGGCCTGTTGTGGGCTCAAATCGCTCTGGGCGGTTGGGTCAGCACCAACTACGCTGTCTTGGCTTGTGCCGACTTTCCCACCTGCAATGGCCAATGGTTACCTGCCATGAACTGGCAAGGCTTTGGCCTTTGGCGGGCCTTGGGCCATGCGGTCGATGGTCAATTGTTGCCGTTTGACGCCTTGGTCAGCATCCATTTTGTTCACCGCAGCGCCGCTTGGCTGGTCTTGGCTGTTTTGCTGGGGGTGGCTTGGCAAATGCGGCAGCAGCCGGGCATGAAAGTGGCAGGCCAAGTCTTGCTGGGCCTGGCGGCTTTGCAGTTGACCACAGGCGTGAGCAATGTGGTCTTCGACTGGCCCTTGCTGGCAGCGGTGGTGCACACTGGGGGTGCTGCCGCTTTGGTGGTCACACTCACCTGGGCTCTGAGCATCAGCCGTGCCCAGCCCATGCCGCGTTTATCCACCTCTTCAAAGTTTGCCGAATGACCGTCGCTGCTGTCCAACTCCCCACGTCTGCTTGGCGTCAGTATTACGCCCTGACCAAGCCGCGCGTGGTTCAACTGATTGTTTTTTGTGCCCTGATTGGCATGGTCGTGGCCGTACCAGGCCTGCCCACTGGGGCCGAGTTGTTGCTGGGCCTGTGGGCCTGCATCGGGATTTGGTTGGTCGCCGGTGCAGCCGCCGCTTTCAACTGCTTGGTTGAAAAAACCATAGACGCCAAAATGAAACGCACCAGTTGGCGTCCCACCGCCAAAGGCGAGTTGAGCGACCGCCAGGCCTTGCTGTTTTCCGGCGTGCTGTGCAGCATGGGCTCCTTGGTGTTGTATGTGTTGGTTAACCCACTGACCATGTGGCTGACCTTTGCCACCTTTGTGGGGTATGCCATTGTTTACACCGTCATCCTCAAACCTCTGACACCGCAAAATATTGTGATTGGCGGTGCCAGCGGTGCCATGCCCCCGGTGCTGGGTTGGGCGGCCATGACGGGCCAGGTTGGCCCTGAAGCTTTGATCTTGTTTT
This sequence comes from Limnohabitans sp. Rim8, assembly GCA_945875955.1. Lineage (GTDB taxonomy): Bacteria > Pseudomonadota > Gammaproteobacteria > Burkholderiales > Burkholderiaceae_C > Limnohabitans_A. The sequence goes on from CAMCNQ010000104.1 coordinate 3,390, forward strand.
TGATCATTTTTTTGTGGACGCCGCCTCACTTTTGGGCCCTGGCCCTTTACCGGGTGGAAGACTACCGAAAGTCGGGCTTGCCCATGCTGCCGGTGACCCATGGCAACGAGTTCACACGCTTGCAAATTTTGTTGTACACGATTGTCTTGATGGCTTCGTGCCTGATGCCCTTTGTGTATGGCATGAGCTCTTGGTTGTATTTGGCGACAGCGGTGGTTTTGAGCATTGGCTTCATTGGCTATGCGGTGGCGCTGTACCGGGAATATTCAGACGAGTTGGCGCGCAAAACCTTTCGATTCTCGCTGATTCACCTCAGCGTTTTGTTTGCGGCCTTGCTGCTGGACCATTACCTTTTTTAAAGCCCAAAAATGCAAAGACGTTGTTTTTCAAGTGGGGGTCTGGCCGTTGTGGCGGGCTTTTTGGCCGCCGGTTTGATCGGTTGCGGCCAAGACAAGCCCGCATTTCGCGGCGTCGACATCACCGGGGCCGACTATGCCCAAGGCTGGGAGTTGGCCGATCAAAACGGCCAGGTGCGCACCTTAAAAGACTTTGCAGGCAAAGTGGTGGTGGTGTTTTTTGGCTTTACTCAATGCCCCGATGTGTGCCCCACCGCGATGCAGGAAATGGTCGAGGCCAAGCAATTGCTCGGTGCCAGTGCCGACAAACTGCAAGGCATCTTCATCACCGTAGACCCCGAGCGCGACACCCCCGAACTGCTCAAGGCCTATATGGCCAATTTTGGCCCGGACTTTGTGGCCTTGCGGCCCACGGCCGAGCAGTTGCCCAAGCTCGCCAAGGACTTCAAAATTTACTACAAAAAGGTCGAAGGCAAAACACCCACCAGCTACACCATGGACCATTCGGCGGGCAGCTTCAGTTTTGACCCGCAAGGCCGCGTGCGCTTGTACAACCGCCACGCCAGTGGTGCGGCCGCCTTGGCCGAAGACGTGAAGATTTTGCTGAGCGGCAAATAAAAGCCGGTTTGCAATCCGACAAGACAAGAGGCCGAAACCACCTCTTGCTTGGCTTTTGAGGGTATTTGCGGGGCCCTTTTTCAGCGGCTCATTCTTGTTCGATCTTCTGGCTGCGGATGATGTCGCCCAGCGCTTTCGTGTCGGACTGTATGCGGTTGCGCAAGCCTTCGGGGGAAGAGCCCACCACCTGCCAACCTTGCTGGAACAAACGCGCGCGCATCTCTGGCCCGCGCACGATTTCGCTCACAATCGCCGACAACTTGCTGGCCACAGCCGCTGGCATTGAAGCAGGTGCTGCCACCGCGTTCCAGATTTCGAGTTGGTAATCTTTCACACCGATCTCTGACAGGCTGGGCACCTCGGGTGCCACCGAGCTGCGGCCTGTGCTTGTGGTGCCGATGGCCCTGAGCTTGCCGCCGCGCACTTGTGCGGCTGACAGGGCAGGCGGCAACAACGCCAGTTGCACCTGCCCACCCAGCATGGCGGTGATGATTTGCGGGTTGCCAGGGTATGGCACGTGCACCGGGGCCAAATTGGCTTTGGTTTTGAGCAACTCCATGCCCAAATGGGCCACCGTCCCCACGCCCGGCGATGCGTAACTCAGTTGATTGCCCGCTTTTTGGGCTTGGCTCAGCCATTCGGCCGCGGTCTGGCCGGGCGCCACCCCTGGCGCTTGAGCGGGCACGGTCAGGACCAAGGGTGCCTTGCCGATCAGGCTGATGGGTGCAAGGTCTTTGAGTGGGTCATAAGGCACCTTGGGGTTCAAAATCCGGGCAATGGTCATGTTGCCATTGATCATCAGGCCCAAGGTATGGCCGTCGGTGGATTTGGCCACAAAGTCGGCCGCAATATTGCCCCCTGCGCCCACCTTGTTTTCGACGATCACGTTTTGACCCAGGGCTTTGGACAAAGGCTCAGCCAAGGCGCGGGCAGTCAGGTCGGGGCTGGAGCCTGCGGGAAACCCCACCACCAAGCGCACGGTTTGGCTGGGCCACTGGGCCGACCAAGCCGCAGCCATGCCCAAGGCCAAAGCAGCGCAGGTGGCACGGCGTAAAAAACGGCGTGCACCCTGCGCCAGCAATTGAACATTCATGAAGATCTCCTGTCGGTTTGAAACACAGCTACTTTAGCGCATGGAAAGTGCCGCCTTTTTGGGCCTGCATGCCTGAGCTGTCTTGGCGGGCTTTGGATTCTGCAGCTGAATGAAAATGCCCGGCCGAGGCCGGGCATTTTAGACAGGGCCATTCGTGTTTGGCCTCAGGCGAATTCGACCAAGGCCTTCTTCATCTTTTTCATGGCTGCCACTTCGATTTGGCGAATGCGCTCGGCACTCACCCCGTATTCATCGGCCAAGTCGTGCAAGGTCATGCCGCCCGATCCGTTGTCGTTGACCTTGAGCCAGCGCTCTTCGACGATGCGGCGGCTGCGCTCGTCCAAGACCTTCAGTGCCGAGGCCAAGCCATCGCTGGCCAACAGGTCACGCTGATGCGCTTCGATCATGGCGGTGGGTTCGTGGTTAACGTCTGCCAAGTAGGCGATGGGGCCAAAGGCCTGTTCGCCATCGTCGGACGGGGCGGGGTCAAGCAGCACGTCGCCACCGGACATGCGCATTTCCATCTCCATCACCTCTTCGCGCTTGACATTCAGGCTGTGCGCCATGGCATCAACCTGGTCTGGCGTCAAACTGTCGCGGTGCGTGCCTTCTTGGGCGCCGGCCTTGTAGCCTTGCTTCATCGAGCGCAGGTTGAAAAACACCTTGCGTTGCGCCTTGGTGGTGGCCACCTTGACCATGCGCCAATTTTTCAAGATGTATTCATGGATCTCGGCCTTGATCCAATGCAAGGCGTAACTCACCAAACGCACGCCTTGGTCGGGATCAAAGCGCTTAACGGCTTTCATCAGGCCCACATTGCCTTCTTGGATCAGGTCGCCGTGCGGCAGGCCATAGCCCAGGTATTGGCGCGAAACTGAAACCACCAGCCGCAGGTGCGACAGCACCAATTTGCGGGCAGCGTCGAGGTCGTCATTGGCCATGAGTTGGCGTGCCGCCGCCTGCTCTTCTTCCAAAGTGAGCATGGGCATGCGGTTGACCGCAGAGATGTAAGCGTCCAAGTGACCGAGAGAGGGCACCACGGCCCAAGGGCTGCTCAAAGTCATCGCTGTGACGGGCGAAGCAGTTTGAACGTTCATACCAGAACTCCTTTCAGATGAGGTCTATGTTAGCACTCTGGGTGGATGAGTGCTAAGAAATCCGGTTAACGCTGCAATTGTTAAAGGGTTTTCCCTTGATTGCGTGTCCATTTTGGAACGGATGCTGTCAGGGGACCGTGCGTTGAACAACCCAAGCGCTTGGCCCACTTGTGGGTCATCAAGATTTTCGACTGCTCAGTGGTGCCCACCTGGCTTGTGAAATGACCAATCCCTGAAAGAAAAACCCCCGATCGCTGGGCACGATCGGGGGTTTTTGTTGGAAGGCTTCAGCTTGGCAAAACAGGTCTTGCCAGACCGACCTATTAGTGAGCAGCAGTGCCTTGTGAGGTCGTGCCATCAAAGCTCGGGAAGCGGACGTTCTCCACCATGTCCTGTACTTCTTGGTCAGGTGCCTTGGTCAGCAGCGACACGATGATGATCACCGCAAAGCCGACGGGCACACCAAAGATACCGGCCGAGATGGGGGCAATGTCCCACCAGGTGTTGGCTTTGAGGATTTCAGGCGTCAACGAACCATTGTGGAACAAGCCGTACATCCAGGGATGGGTCTTGACCATGTAGTAGAACGAGATGCCCAAACCAGCCACCATGCCCAGCGAGGCGCCCCATTTGTTGGCACGCTTCCAGAAGATGCCCAGGGTCAACGCAGGGAAGAAGGCGGCCGCAGCAAACGAGAAGGCCGCAGACACCAGGAACAAAATGTCCGCCATGCGCAAGGATGCGACATAAGCCGCAGCCAGCGCCACAAACACCAAAATGACTTTGGAGAGGGTCACGCGACGGCTGGCCGAGGCGTTGGGGTCAATCACTTTGTAGTACACATCGTGCGACAAGGCGTTGGCAATGGTCAGCAGCAAGCCATCGGCCGTGGACAAGGCCGCAGCCAAACCACCGGCTGCCACCAAACCAGAAATCACGAAGGGCAAGCCGCCGATTTCAGGGGTGGCCAACACCACGATGTCACCGCCCAATCGGATTTCTGCCAACTGCAAGATGCCATCTTTGTTGATGTCCGCCACCGCCATCAGCGTGGGGTCGACCACGTTCCAGCGCGCAATCCATCCTGGCAATTGGTCCATGGGGGTGCCGACCAAGAGGGTGTAAATGTCAAACTTGACCAGCACCGCCAAAGCAGGCGCGGTGAAGTACAACAAAGAGATGAAGAACAGCGACCAGGCCACCGACTCACGCGCTTCACGCACCGAGGGCACGGTGTAAAAGCGCATCAGGATGTGGGGCAGCGCAGCCGTACCGATCATCAAGCAGAAAACCAGCGCCAAGAAGTTCTTGCGAGCAATGTCTTTGGCAGCATCGTCTTTGCCGGGGAAAGGTTCAGCATGGCGCAGAGGGGGCGCTGCACGTGCCGTGTTGGTGGTGCGGGCTGCGGTGTAAGCCGCTTTGGCAGCCGCTTCATCCTTTGGCAAAGCGGCGACAGCGGCTTCAGCAGCTTTGATGTCTGCTGCGGGTGCATTGGCGGCCTTCAGCTCTTCCAGCTTTTTGGTGGCGGCTTCTTTGTCCGCGGCCATGGCGGCTGGCACATCTTTCAGCTTTTCAACGGCTGCATCGGCGCGTGCCTTGAAGATGCCACGAACTTCGAGTTCTTTGGGATCTTTGAGCAACTGCTCTTCTTTGGCGGTCACTTTTTCAAGCAGGTAGCCATAAGAAATCTGGGGCACGGGGTTGCTGGTGTGTTTCACCGACAACCAAACCACAGGGATCATGTAGGCCACGATCAGGATCAGGTATTGGGCCACCTGGGTCCAGGTCACCGCACGCATACCGCCCAAGAACGAGCACACCAAGATACCGGCCAAACCGACGTACACGCCCACGTCGAAAGACAGGCCTGTCAGGCGGGCTGTGATCAAGCCCACACCGAAGATCTGCGCCACCACGTAAACGAAGGACACCAAGATGGCCGCAAACACGCCAATCAGGCGCGCCATGTTGCCGCCGTAGCGTGCGCCCAAAAAGTCAGGAATGGTGAACTGGCCAAACTTGCGCAGGTAGGGGGCCAAGAACAAGGCCACCAAACAGTAACCGCCTGTCCAGCCCAAAATAAAGGCCAAACCGCCGTAACCGGTCAGGTACAGCGTGCCGGCCATGCCGATGAAGGACGCCGCCGACATCCAGTCAGAACCTGTGGCCATGCCGTTGTACATGGCAGGCACACGGCGGCCGGCCACATAATATTCGGCCGCATCGTTGGTGCGACTCATCACACCAATGCCACCGTACAAGAGCACCGTGGCCGCCAAGAAGGCGTAACCAATGAACTCTTTGGGCATGCCCATTTGCTCAAGAACAGCGAGCACGATGACGAAGGCCGCAAAGCCTCCGCCGTAGAACATGAAAACTTTGTTCAGAGATTTCTGAAACTGGCCTTGGGTTTGGCCTTCTCCGCCGAAAACGCTCATGCTTCTTCTCCTTCTGACACGCCATATTCCTTGTCAAGCTTGTTCATGTAGCGTGCGTAGTACCAAATGATCAGGCAGTACACGACCAGTGCGCCTTGGGCGGCGACCCAAAACGAGAATGGCCAGCCAAAAAAGCTGAATGTCAAATCACGTGCAAAGTACAAAAGTACAAACGTGACGAAGAACCACAAGGCCAGCAAAAGCCCCGTGATTCTCAAATTCTTGCCCCAGTATTCCTGGTGCCTAGCAGTGAGCTGCATTTTCATCTCCTTCTTTTTAAAAAATACCGATGGTCAAACTAGGATTTTTTTAGCCACCCAGCGTGGCTTCCTTGCTCATACAGGGCGGTCTAATTTCAGCCCTGTTTCTCTTTCCAGTTGGGCGGCCACTTTTGGCTCAAAACCCTTCAGGTGTCGCATGACTGCAAAAGCCTCTTCGGTCTGCCCCAGTTCCATGTGAACCCTGGCCATTTGGTACCAAGCGAAGGGGCTCATGGATTGCAGCTCGGTGTTGCGCTTGAAGGCAATCAAGGCGTCTTCAAATCGCTGTTGGCGCACCAGCACCAAACCGAGGCCATACCAGGCGCGGTCCAATTTTTCATCGATCTGAATGGCGGCTTTGAATGCGTGTTCCGCCTCTTGGCTTCGCCCCAGCTCCTCACACACAAATCCCACATTGAAGTGGGCATTGGCGTTGTGGGGTGTTTGCACCAAGGCGCGTTCAAAAAACCCCAGAGCCTGTGCCAGACGGCTATTTTGAAGTGCGTCATACCCCAAGCTGTTCAGCGCCAGAACATCCAAA